>JAITCX010000127.1 GCA_031282945.1 Elusimicrobiota bacterium | reverse complement strand
CAGACTGCTGTCAGTCACCTCAAAAGTAGAGTCGGCGCGGGGGCGAAAAAAATTTTCGCAAGCGCGGCGCCGCAAAACCAAAAGGTAGCGCAAAAAAATATAAAGAGTTTGATAAAGAGAAAGGATGTTATGAACTTTCCAAGAGAAAATGAATTTTTAAAGAAATTTTCTGTTTCTCTTTCTCAAAGAGAAATAATTTCAGCTCTCTTTTTTACAAAAGAGAATTAGGGGAGAGTTAATGTCAACTAACAATCAAGCAGTTTCCAATGCAGTCTCCAATGCAATGTATTTATTGATGTTTAGCTTTTCTATTTCTGTAATGTCTTTACAGATTTTAATGACAAATATTGTAGATACATTTTCATTAAAAGGTTCCATGCAGGCGATGATGCCGGCGATGTCGCTTTTAGGCGGGGCGGCGGCTGTTGTGCTTTTGCCTTTTATAAAAGGCCGCATTCCAAAACCTTCTATGTTATTGATAAGCGCAATAGTAATGGGCGCCGCGCTTGCGGGATTGGGTTTTTTGAAAGAGGTTGTAATTGCAATTTTAGCTTGTTTTATTTTGGGTATTTTCACAGGATGGATAGACACCTATACAAACAGTACAATTGTAGATCTTCATAAAAAAAATAGTCAAAAATATGTTGGATATTTGCAGGCGAGTTTTTGTATTGGGGCTGTGGGATTGCCGTTTTTCATACATTTTTTAATGACAAATATTTTATTGACATGGGTTGGAGTTTGTGTGGTTTTGGGCATAATAATTTTAATAACGGCCGCAATATTTTTCTTTGTAGCGCGCAAACATAAAGAAACAATGAAAGCCGAATCCCAAGAACAGAAATTAACTTTGATTGAGGTAAAAACTTTTGCCAAAGACAAATTTTATTTGTTAATGGTGGTTTGTTATGGATGTTATTGTTTAAGCCAAAACGGCATTTCCATATGGCTTTTCCGTTACACGCAGCTCACATATCCTATTTATGAACTTTTGCCGACGCTTTCCGTTTCACTTTTTTGGGTTGGCAATTTTATCAGCAGAATGTTCCCCAGTATTTTTAATACGCATCAGATGAAACTTTTTGTCTATTGCATGATAATTTCAGTTGTAACGCATTTAATTGGAATTTTTTCAGGCAATGCGGCAGTTTTTGTAATAATGACTTTTATAATGAGTTTGGCAAGCGGGCTGGGATTTCCTGTTTTAATAAATGAAACGCTTATTCATTATCATGGCAATACTTCAATGGCTTTATCGGGCATATATTTTAGCGGAAAGCTCGGCGCATTTATTATTCCTTTGGCGATGGGAGCTGTGGCGGTAAGCAGTTTAAATATTGCAATGGCATTAAATGACATTATGGCGGCGGTTTCTATAGTTTGCGCAATAATTGTTATAGGTTTAGATAAAAAGCCGCGTCCGCCTGTAGCGCAAAATGCCTAAGTGAGATATTTAAAAAATTAAATATTGTTATTTCAATTTATAAATATAATTTGCGGGAAAATAAAAATAATTTTTAGCAGGTAAATTAAAATTATTGAAATTTTTTTGTTAAAAATTTTTATAAGTTTTTTTTAGTTTTATTGTAATTTGCATTAAATGTTTTTGGATTTATTTTGTAATGGTTTAAAACTGGAAAATATAGAGGATATAAAAATGAAAATGCATACGGCTAAATCTTTAGCATGCCAAATAGTTTTTGCGCCGATGATATTTCAAGCGGTAAACGCGATGCTTAAGACAAATTTTTTAAAAAGTATAGATGAGCATTCGCACACAGGCGGTCTTGACAGGGTGGAAATAGAAAATAAATTGCAGCTTTCCAGTTATGCCGTAAGCGTTTTGTGCGAGGCGGCCGAAAGCATAGGGCTTTTATATAAAGAGGGCGGTAAGTTTTTTTGTTCAAAACTTGCTCAAGTTTTTCTGTATGATAAAATGACGCAAATAAATTTAGATTTTGTGCAAGATGTTTGTTATAAGGGGAGTTTTTATTTAACAGAAAGTCTTATAAATCAAAAGCCTGAAGGGTTAAAAGTTTTTGGCAAAACTAAGACAATTTATGAAATGTTGGACAAACTAGACGAAAATGTTTCTAAAAGTTGGTTTGCTTTTGATCATTTTTATTCAGACAATACGTTTAATCAAGCTGCCGAAATAATTTTAAAAACTTCTCCAAAGACAATTTTTGATGTCGGCGCAAACACAGGGCGTTTTGAGCGGGTTTTATTTAGTAAAAACTTTTCAGGCAAAGTTGTATTAGTGGATTTGCCGTCTCAAATAAAAATGGCAAAACAAAATTTAAAAAACTTAGAGTTTAGTTCTCGGGTAGAATTTTACGAAATGGATGT
Organism: Elusimicrobiota bacterium; assembly: GCA_031282945.1. Classification (GTDB taxonomy): domain Bacteria; phylum Elusimicrobiota; class Endomicrobiia; order Endomicrobiales; family Endomicrobiaceae; genus JAITCX01. Next base: position 1,383 of record JAITCX010000127.1, on the reverse strand, counting down.
TTTAGATCCTTGCAGTAAATTTTTGCAAGGGGCGGATGCAATTTTTATGAGCCAATTTTTAGATTGTTTTTCAAAAGAGCAAATTGTTTTTATATTAGCCAAAGCAAAAGAGGCGATGGCAAAAACGAGCCGTCTTTTTATATTAGAGCCGCTGATAGACGGGCAGAGATTTGAAGCGGCAAAACTTTCCTTGAGCATTATTTCATTATATTTTACTGCCATAGCAAACGGCAAAAGCAAAATGTATGAAAGCGCCGATTTAATTGAATGTATAAATTTGGCAGGTTTAAAAATTATTGCCGAGCATAACGAACTTGGGGTTTACGATTATACAATGTTTGAGTGCGGTCTATAAATTTGTTAGCATATATATAAATTACTAAAAAATTCTACGATTTTAACTGCGAATATTCTTTCTCCGCTCATATTTAACGCTAATGCGTGTTTCCACTCTTTTTAACAATTTTAGAATATGAATTAAGCTTTGCCGCTATTTTAATATTTTTAAATAGTTTAGGCGCGTTTACGATATTATTTTATGACTTTTGTATTACCGTTGTTTTTCGCAACTTCCGTTCCTGTTGTTCTCCCTGTCGGGCGTCTTGAGAATCTCTAATGTCAATCTTTACGATATTTAAGCGCTTGCAAAAATTTGCTGGTTCATCTCTACGAGGATGATATGGCATTTTCTTTTTTAATTGTGCAAAATCTCAAAGATTTCAACATTGCAGGTTTTCCAAGCCGCCCGATCCCCAAAAAGCGCTTCCGCAAAATTAGAAGGTAGTGCAAGAAAATAAAAAGAAAGTTGTTGGTGGGTCTTTGTTTTGTTTTTGTTGTTGTCGTGTCGTACTTTCTCCCGCGCTCTTTTGGTTTTGCGGTGTAGCGAAGCGTAAGCGCTGCTATGCGAGAAATTTTTTTCGCCAAGAGGGCAAGGGAAACTGGAAGTTTCCTTTGCCCTCACCCAGGCGGGCGTGACAGAACAGACTGCTGTCAGTCACGTCAAGAGTAGAGTCGGCGCGGGGGCGAAAAAAATTTTCGCAAGCGCGGCGCTGCAAAACTAAAAGGTAGCGCAAAAAAATATAAAGAGTTTGATAAAGGGAAAAGAAGTTATGAACTTTCAATGAGAAAAAGATGAATTAAAAAAAGGTCTTTAAGCGCTTGTCCTTAATAAAAAGGTAGCGCAAAAAAATAAAGAGAAAAAAGTAAAAAGAGCGTTACTTTTCTGTTTCTCTTTTATAGGAAAAAGAATTTAGGCGCATGTGTCGTTAGAAGGTTTTGTTTCTTTTGTCAAAAGAAATTTCTGTTTCTCTTTGAAAGAAAAAATTAAGTTTTAAGAGTCGTTAGTTTTTCTGTTTCTCTTTTTGTCAAAAAGAGAAAGCTATT
>JAITCX010000096.1 GCA_031282945.1 Elusimicrobiota bacterium | reverse complement strand
CATATCATTTATTAAAAGGTTTGAGAGATCCTGTTCTATAATTGTGCTGACATTGGACGAACGCCCTTTGAGATTGACGAGATCTTGGAAACCCATAACAGCTAATTTTTTATTTCCAGTAAGAGTGCGAATTGAACTTATTCCTTTAGAAGTTTGCTCGAGCTGTTCCTCAAAAGAGGGAGCGCAAAACGCTTTTGATGGGAGAAAACTAAAACTTAGCAGGAGAAAAGGTAGGGTTATAAGAAAATGGGAAATTTTAATTTTAGATTTTAAGAGGGCGTAAAAATTTTTAAAACTAAGTGAGCTTGGAATGCAGACTTCTTTTTTCATTTGAATATCCTTAATATTTTATTGGAGCCGCGAGCTTTTTAAGTTTTTGCATTGTGGATAAATATAAAAAGCGGTGTGTCTGTGTATATGAGTTATGCAAAGGGAAAAGAGGAAACGAGTATATTTTTGAAATAAGCCGGTAACTTTTCATAGACATTTTAGCACAAAATGAGGTAAAAGCCAAAGAAATGTATTGCGCTGCGTATAAAGAGAAGTAAAATAAACTGAGAGGCGTTACAAGTTTTTAGTTCTCAATGAAACGCCGCGGGGCTATATTAAAAATTAAAGCATTTCCAATTTAGCCACTTTAGCCAAAAGTTTTTTCCATTGGCCTGTCTCAAATAAGACGACAAGTTTTAATTCATCGCCTGAGCCGCTTTTTTCAATAATTTTGCCTTTTCCAAAAATAGAATGTTTTACAAAAGCGCCTATTTTGTATGGACTATTATCTACGATTTCATAAACTGTATCTTTGATTATTTCATCATCAGAAGGTAGATAGTCTATAGAGGTTTTTTTCTTATAGAAATTGGGTTTTAAAAAATGTTTAGGGGACCCATTGTTAAATTGTTTTGTTTGGCGCAGCGAATCTTCAAAAAACCTGACGGCAAATTCATCTTTAAATCCAGCCTCGCTGATAAAGCGCGATTGACTGTTATATTGTCTTTTGCCAAACAATGTCCGCTGGGTTGCCCAACAGAGATAGAGATTTTTTCTTGCTCTTGTCATGCCGACATAGGCGAGGCGTCTTTCCTCTTCCAGCTCTTTACTGTTGAAAGATGAATCCCTTATGGGAAAAAGCCCCTCCTCAAGCCCGCATATAAAAACATTGTCAAATTCCAATCCTTTGGCGAGATGCAAAGTCATCAAAGTCGCTTTTCCGCCGTCTGTTTGAACTTCGTCCACATCGTTTACAAGGGCGATTTGCGTTAAATATCCTGCCAGCGTTTTGTCGGGAGAACGTTTTAAAAAATCGCCTATCGCTGTAATCAATTCTTTTATATTTTCAATTCTCTCTTTAGATTCAATGGTATTTTCCACTTCAAGTTCTCTCAAATACCCAGACTCAGAAATAACTCTTTTGCAAATAGTTAAAACATCCGCTTTATCTTTTATATCAATAATGGATTTAATAAATTGCGCAAAAGATTCTAAAGCTATAACTGATGATTTTGTTATGCCCGCTTCTTTTGCAAAAGGGATTGCATCCCACATAGACAAATTCTTTTTTATTGAAAGCGTTTCCAAGTTTTGCAGCGAAGTTTTTCCAATGCCGCGTCTTGGCGAATTTATAATGCGTTTAAAACTGATATTGTCGTTTGGATTGTAGATGAGTTTTAAATAGGCCATAATTGTTTTTATTTCCGCTCTATCATAAAAACGCAATGCGCCTACTATTGTATAGGGAATTCCAAAACGTCTAAATGTATCCTCAAAGACGCGCGATTGAGCGTTTGTGCGATAAAAAACTGCAAAATCCAAAAAACTGTTTCCATTATTTTGAGCTGCATGTAAAATATGCATTGCAACTTTTAACGCCTCGTCTATTTCGTCATTAGCTTTTAATGTTTCGACTGTTCCGTTTTCATCATTTTGCGTCCAAAGTCTTTTTGTGATTCGGGAATTATTATTTTTTATAACATTGGCGGCGGCATTTAAAATTTTAGGAGTTGAGCGGTAATTTTGTTCCAATTTTATGCGTTTTGCGCCGGGATAATCTTTTTCAAAATCTAAAATATTTGAAATATCCGCTCCCCGCCATGAATAAATGCTTTGGTCGTCGTCGCCCACCACGCAAATTCTTTTATGTTTTGCGGCAAGCAGTTTGGTGAGCATATACTGCGCATGATTTGTGTCTTGATATTCGTCTACCAAAATATGTTCAAACTTATTTTGATATTTCTCAAGTATAGAGGGAAATGCCAGAAGCGCCTGCACAGTTTGCATGATTAAATCTCCAAAATCTAAGGCGTCTGCAAGTTTTAATTTGCTTTGATACAGACGATAAATTTTTGCCAAAATAGCGGCATTAAAATCTCCTCTACGGGAGCGCTCCTCAAAACTTTCAGGTTCTTGAAGGGCGTCTTTGGCTCTGCTAATTTTATCTGCAAAGTATGCGGGTTTAAACTTTTTTTCATCAATATCCAATTCTCTAATGCAGTCTTTTATGAGGTTTATTTGATCGGCGTAGTCATAGATTAAAAAGTCGGGAGTTAAAGCGATATTTTTAGCTTCAATACGTAAAAAAGCGGCGCAAAAAGAATGAAATGTTGAGATCCAAACGCTTTGGCCGTATTCGCCTGCAAGTTCAATCACTCTGCTTTTCATTTCATTGGCGGCTTTATTTGTGAAGGTGACGCCCAAAATTGCAGACGGGTGAATGCCTTTTTCTATGAGATTTGCAATGCGGTAGGTCAATGCTCTGGTTTTTCCCGTTCCTGCGCCGGCAAAAATGATCAAGGGTCCGTCTATGCTTAAGGCAGCCTCTTTTTGAGCTGCATTTAATTTGTCAAAATTCATTTTCTCTCTCTTTAGGACATGCGTTTTTAAGCATAACCTTAAATATTAAAGTTTTTTCTATTATATCAAACTCTTAAAGGGAGGGGCTTGCGGGAGGGCAAGGATTTTAGATTTTGCGAAAAGGTCAAAAAAGTTGAGGAGTTAAAATAAAATTTAATAGTCTTGAAAAATAATTTTTGGAGAAGGGTTGAGGTTGCCGAAATCTCCTTAGCACCCGCGGGAGCAAGCGGTAATCTTTTCAGCATTAGACAAAACCTCACACTTTCCAACTCAAAATTAATTTTCTTTCCGCGATAATTTCTCCATTTCGCATTTAACGCTCAATTGTTTAATATCTTTTTCATTTTCTTTTGCAAAAGCGATCGGCATTAAAATAACATCGCTTTTACCGCTTAAGTATTTTTCATAATATTTTTTATCCAAAATTTGTTTTTTTGCAAGCGCGATCATCTGATCAATCTTTTCTATTTTATCAGTATGTTTAACTTAAATAATCACATACAAAGAATCTTCTACTTTCCAAACAATATCAATAATTCCCGTGCAGGTAGGATCTTCTCCCCACGCATCGAAACAGCAAGCCCATAGGGCAAGCAGCAGCGCCGCATGATAGACGGCTTCTCTATCCTGAAACAAACGAAAAGGGACATTTTTAAGGACTTCTCCAATAGCGTCTGAAAACAAAGGCGCATTGAGTTCTTGAATGCTTGTGTCAATTTGTTTAGCTATATCTTTTACTTGAGCTTCAACTCTATTACTGTCTTTTGCAAACTCCAAAATAGCATCAGAAAAACTTTGGCGCACTTCGGCATTCGGCCAACTTAAAACATAATCATCGTCGTTTATTTCTTTAATGGTTAAATATCCAGCTTGAAAAAGCAAAGTGGAAATTGCGAGTTTTTCCATATTTACGCCGAGCAATTGTCTTTCATTAAAAGGTTCAGTCTGTCTATAAATAACTTCGTTATATCTTTTTTGGCGGATGAGAGAATTTAAAAAGGCGGGGGTTCCAGTTTGTATCCAATAGTTTGAAAATTTTAGATCTTCAAATGCGCTTAATGTTGAATAGGGATTATAAATAGCGGTTTTTCCGTCCCAAGTGTAACCGTTATACCAATACTTTAT
>JAITCX010000058.1 GCA_031282945.1 Elusimicrobiota bacterium | reverse complement strand
CGTATGCGACGGCATAGCTATGGGACATAGCGGCATGCATTATTCTCTGGGCTCGCGGGAAATTATAGCCGATTTGGTTGAAACCGTAGCTAACGCGCATATGCTTGACGGGCTTGTTTTGCTTTCAAATTGCGATAAAGTTACGCCGGGCATGCTTATGGCGGCGGCAAGATTAAATATTCCAGCCATTGTTGTGACGGCGGGTCCTATGATGACGGGGATGTACGGCCATAAAAAACGTTCGCTTGTGCGCGACACTTTTGAGGCGGTTGGGCAATTTCAAGCGGGCAAAATTAATGATACCGAGCTGCATGAACTTGAAATGGTAGCTTGTCCCTCGGCGGGATCATGTCAGGGGATGTATACTGCAAATACGATGGCTTGTCTTACTGAAACGCTGGGCATGTCGCTCACAGGCTGTTCAACGGCTTTGGCGGTCAGTTCAAAAAAGCGCCGCATTGCATATGAGTCGGGAAAACGCATTGTTGAGCTTGTAAAAGAAAATTTATGTCCGCGCGACATCCTTACGATGAATGCTTTTAAAAATGCCATTACTATGGACATGGCGCTGGGCGGTTCTACCAATACCGTTTTGCATTTGCCGGCGATAGCGCATGAAGCGGGCTTGAAACTGCCGTTAAATTTATTTGACGAGATTTCTAAAAAGACTCCGCAGATAGTTTGTCTTGAACCGGCGGGTGATTATTATATGGAAGATTTAGACAATGCGGGTTCTATTGAAGCTGTTTTGTCTGCTATCAAAAAATCTTTGCTTCCTGCAAAAACTGTAAACGGCAAAGACATTACAGAAATTGCAGCTGTTGGAAAAATTTTAGATGAAAATGTTATTCGGCCAAATTCGCCTTATAGGCAGGAAGGCGGCATTGCAATTTTGCGCGGAAATATTGCGCCCGACGGCTGCGTCATAAAACAAGGAGGCGTCAGTGAAAAGATGATGGTTTTTACAGGACGCGCCAAAGTTTTTGATAGCGAGGACGCCGCAATGGAAGCGATACTAGATAAAAAAATAAGCGCGGGAGATGTTGTAATTATTAGGTATGAGGGACCTGCGGGGGGTCCGGGCATGCGCGAGATGTTGGGACCTACTAGCGCGATATGCGGAATGGGTTTATCTGAAAGCGTTGCGCTTTTAACTGACGGCCGTTTTTCTGGCGGCACGCGCGGACCTTGCATTGGGCATATTTCGCCTGAGGCAAGCGCGGGAGGCGTTTTGGCGGCGATAGTTGACGGAGACATAATAAATATTAATATTCCAAATCGCACGATAAATGTAGAATTAACGCCTGAACAAATAAAATTGAGGCTGGAAAAAGTTGTAAAGCCGCAGCCTAAAATTAAGACGGGTTATTTAGCGCGTTACGCTAAACTTGCTCAATCGGCGGACACGGGGGCGGTGTTAAAATAATGAATAAAAAAATTGTTTTTTTAGACGTGGATCTCACGCTCATAACAAGAAAAGAGGAGCTTGTAGCCTCAGCGGTAGAGGCTTGCCGAGAGGCTAGAAAAAATGGGCATAAGCTTTTTATTTGCACAGGCAGGCCGAGAATTTTGGTCTATGATTATATTGTAAATATCGGTTTTGACGGGATGATAAGTTCGGCGGGCGCAAAGATAAGAGTTGGAGAGCGCGATATTTTGGATAAGTCAATGCCTGTGGAGTTAGTAAAAAGGGTTATAGATTTTGCGCTTGAAAATAAATTTCCGCTTTTAGTAGAAAAAAATGATTATTTCTCAATTACCCCTGATCTGTCAAAATGGTTTGATGAAACGATTTATGCAGAAAGAGATAAGCTTACAGATCCGTCTTTATTTGTAGATACCATTATGAGACATTGCGATTATAATTATTTATCTTTTGCCGACACAAAGAAAATTTTGTTTTTTGATAAGGATGGCAATAAACCCGAAAAGAAACAAGAGTTAATTGATAAATTCGGCGAGGACTATAATATTATTTATCAGCCGATTGCTTCTTCTGAAAAAGCCAGCATAGAGATAAACGGCAAGTCCACAACTAAAGGCGCGGCAATTGAATATTTATTAAATTATTTGCAGGTAAGCGCAGATGATACGATTGCTTTTGGAGACGGGGACAATGATTTAGAAATGTTTGAAATTTGCAATAAAGCCGTTGCAATGGGAAATGCAAAAGAAACGTTAAAGAGTAAAGCTGATTTTGTAACCGCCGATGTTACTGAGGACGGATTGTATAAGGGATTTAAAGAAATGGGGTTGATATAATTTGGGTTTGCGTTGAAATTAGGCAATAAATTTAAGCGCTAATTTTAGAGAAATTTTGAAATTTAAGTAAGATGATATTTTTGTTTTTAATAAAATTGCCGAGAAAAATTGATCAATTTGCAAAAATTCTTTCTTGCTTTTTTGTCTATCTTTTGGTAAAATGGAGGTTATTATGAGCGTAGAAGTGGGAATTCTTATATGTTTGATAGTGATTGCAATATCTTTAGTAACGGTTTCAATATGCGGCGTTATTGTATTAACGGTACTTGCAAGATTGATATCAGATGCCAATAAAACAGTTTGCACCGTAAGAAATAAAATAGACAATTTGAGCAAACTAAGCGGCATTATCGGCATATTTATTAGATTGTTTCAAAGCAAGAGAAGTAAGTAATAGGAGGCTATCATGTCAGACAAAAGCAATTCTGCTATTTTGGCTTTTTTGCTTGGAGGCGTTATAGGCGGAGCTTTGGGCTTGCTATATGCGCCGAAATCAGGTAAGGAAACCCGTGAAGATTTAAAAAAAGCAAAAGACGATTTGACGGACAAACTTGGAGATTTAGTTGACAATGCAAAAGAAACCGGATCAAGATATTATGATCGCGGCCGTGAAAAAGTATTAGAAGCTAAGGAAAAACTTAGACAGAGTTTTGAAGAAGGTAAAAAAGCTTTAAACAAGTTTAGAGAAGGCGATAAGCAGGATACGGATCAGACGCAATCAGACAATCAAAATAATTAAGTTCTTTGTTTGCTGGGGTAGCTCAGTTGGTAGAGCACAGGTCTGAAAAACCTGGTGTCGACAGTTCAATTCTGTCCCCCAGCATGTTGTTTTTAGTTTTATTTTAGCTAAAAATCAAATTGACAAAGTTCTTTAATTTTATAAGTCTTATCTCAAAGAAATTTAATCTTTGGGATAAGACTTTTTTTAATGTAGTTTATTTTATGCCGATGTAGCTCAGCTGGTAGAGCAGTTGCTTCGTAAGCAACGGGTCGGAGGTTCAAGTCCTCTCATCGGCTTTTAAATTTTTACTTATTATTATTTAAAATAAAATTCTTTATCTTCCTAGAAACCCTCTTTTCCGCAAAAAATTCTTAAAAATGTTAAAATATTTCCTAATAAATAAAAATTTATTTGATAAGCATTAAGGTATGGCGCAGCGCAAGTTTGAAAGGAGTTTAGATTGTATTATTTGCAAGTTTTCCTAGAAAAAATATTTTTATTTTTTTATTGCCTAACTTCCTCTTATGGAATATCAATATTATGTCTTTCTTTAGCGGTGACGGGCGTATTGACGCCTTTTTATTATTTAACGGGCATTTTAGAAAACCGCGAAAAGAAAATGCGCCAAAGATTAGAACCTTTCATAGAAAAGATAAACTTAATAAAAGATTCTCAAGTCCGCCACAAACAACTGCAAAAGCTCTATGCTTCTTTTAAATATCTCCCAATTTATAGTTTGCGTTCCCTTTCCTCTTTGCTTATTCAAATCCCATTTTTTATTGCTGCCTATAATTTTTTAAGCGCTTTCACTGGTTTTGACGGCGTCCCATTTTTAATTATTCCAAATTTAGGCCGCCCTGACGAAATTTTATTTGGCACAAATCTCCTGCCTATTTTAATGACGCTTATAAATTTGATTGCAACAATTTTCATGACTTTTAATTATGGCGGGACAGACAGAAAACAGAGTTTTATAATAGCTCTATTTTTCTTGGTTTTATTATACAATAGCCCGTCAGCTTTAGTTTTGTATTGGACATGCAATAACTTTATAAATATGCTCAGGTATTTTTATTTTTGGATTAAAGAAAACGACCTCTCCCTCATCAAAAAATCCTTTTTTAAATCTTTAGAAATATTTTTTAACAGCCCCTCAACTCTAGCCGTCTTTTTCTGCATTGGAATATACTATCTTTTAAATTTGCTTTCCTATGGAAAATTTGATTCCGATAATCTTTCTTTATTATATGCGTCT
>JAITCX010000055.1 GCA_031282945.1 Elusimicrobiota bacterium | reverse complement strand
ATTTTAGATTGTACGGAAAAGCTAAAAAATGAAGTTTAAAAAGTGAGATCTAATAGTTTTGAAAGATAATTGTGGGACGAGTGGTGGTGGTGTTGAGAGATGAGGAAAAATTTTTATTCTATTCTTTTGAGTGCAGAAATTTTTTGACAGCTAGATGTGTCGTTGCCGTTGTTGTTTGTCTTTGTCGTGCCTTTGTCTTGTCTTGCCCTCGCCCGCGCTCTTTTTATTTTTTAGCCTACCGAAAGCGGCAAAGCGCCTGTCTATGCGAGAAATTTTTTTCGCCAAGAGGGTAAGGGGAACTGGAAGTTTCCCTTACCCTCACCCAGGCGGGCGTGACAGTACAGACTGCTGTCTGTCACGTCAAGGGTAGAGTCGGCGCGGGGGCGAAAAAAATTTTCGCATGGCGCGTGGCTAAAAAATAAAAAATGAGCGCGAAAAAATTATAAAGAGTTTGATAAAGAGAAAAGAAGTTATGAACTTTCAATGAGAAAAAGATGAATTTAAAAAAAGAGATTTTAAGCGACGCCGTAAAATCAAAAGATAGCGCAAAACAAAAATAAAGAAATAAGTTTAAATAGCGTTAATTTTCTGTCTCTCTTTTATAGAAAAGAGAAGTAAGTTGCAAGTGTTGTTAGAAGTTTTTGTTTGGCAAAAGAAATTTCTGTCTCTCTTTTTAAAGAGAGAATTAACTTTTAAGTGTCGTTAGTTTTTCTGTTTCTCTTTTTTCAAAAAGAGAAAAATGTCTTGACTTTAGTTTTCTGTTTCTCTTTTTCAAAAGAGAAATAATTTCTAACTCTTTTTTACAAAAGAGTTCAGTTCTTTTAAGGAGGATTTATGGGGTTAGTTAGCGATGCCGCAAAAGGCATAAAAAATGATTTGATTTCTAGCGTGGCGAAAGCCGAAAATATTTCAGAGGAGATTGTCCGAAAAGGCATAAGCGCTGGAACAATAGTAGTTCCAAAAAATCTCAACCGCACATTGAAAAAAATTGTCGGCGTTGGACAGCATTTAAAAACAAAAGTCAATGCAAATATCGGCACCTCGCCTGATCATATAGACTTGGATGAAGAATTAAAAAAAATGCAGGCGGCTGTTGAGGCTGGCGCTGATGCAATTATGGATTTGTCCACTGGCGGCAACTTGACGCAAATAAGAAAAGAGATTTTGCAGGCCTGTCCTGTTCCCGTGGGAACCGTTCCAATTTATGAAGCGGCTTGCAGAACCGTTGCAAAAAAGAAAAAAATTTCCGAGATAGAATCAGAAGTTTTGTTTGATGTAATAGAGGAGCAATGCGCCCAAGGCGTTGATTTTATAACTGTGCATTGCGGCATTACAAAAGCCACCGTTGACATCTTAAATACAGACGGCCGTCTCGCCGGCGTTGTAAGCCGCGGCGGTTCTTTTTTAGTGAAAGCTATAAAAGCTAGCGGTAAAGAAAATCCGCTTTACAGCCAATACGATAGACTTTTGGACATTGCAAAAAAATATGATGTAACCCTAAGTTTAGGAGACGGCTTTAGACCCGGCTGCACTTTTGATGCAACCGATGCCTGCCAAATTGCTGAGCTTTCTGTTTTGGGACAGCTCGTCAGACGGGCAAGACAAGCAGGCGTGCAGGCGATGATAGAAGGACCCGGGCATGTGCCGTTAAATCAAATTCAGGCCAATGTTGAAATCGCAAAAAAATTAGGACTCGGCGCTCCGCTCTATTTTCTCGGACCTCTTGTGTGCGACATCGCCGCAGGATACGATCACATAACCGCTGCAATCGGCGGGGCTTTGGCGGCGGCCTACGGCGTGGATTTTATTTGTTATGTAACAGCGGCTGAGCATTTGCGTTTGCCTGATATAGAGGATGTTTATGAGGGCGTAATCGCCGCAAGAATTGCAGGCCATGCCGCCGATATGGTTAAGGGCGTTGCCGGCGCTAGAGAGATGGATAATGAAATGTCTAAATATCGCAAAGCGCTGGATTGGCAGAAAATGCAGGAGCTGTCTATAGACCCAAAAAACTTTGCAAAGCAGAGGGCTAAGCTCCCCCCGCAAGATAAAAATGTCTGCACGATGTGCGGCGAGTTTTGCGCTATGAAGGACTAAAAAAAATTAATATTAGGTATTGTCAGTTATTGATTTTGAATGGCGGTTTTTTTGAGATAGAGCTTGATTGGCAAATGGACATTTTGTTATAATAAATCTCTTTGAAATATAAATATTGAAATTATTCAGGGAAGGTGAAATTCCTTATCGGCAGTAAAAGAGAAAAACTCTTAGCCTGCAACTCGCTTTTATGCGACTGAGCCAGTGAAATTCTGGCGCCGACGGTTAAAGTCCGGATGAAAGAATAAAAATATGTCTGCATCTAAGCCCCTGATTTTTGTCAGGGGCTTTTTTATTATGAGGGGAAAATGAATGAATTTTTTATGGAGCAAGCCATAAAACTTGCGCTTAAAGGTAAAGATAAAGTTTATCCAAATCCAATGGTTGGATGTGTGATTGTTAAAGACGGAAAAATTATTGCAAGAGGATGGCACAAATATTTTGGCGCCCCCCATGCAGAAATAGAAGCTCTCGCTCAAATAGATAATAAGGCGCAAGGCTGCGATTTATATGTTACTTTAGAGCCCTGTAATTCTTACGGGAAAAGACCGCCCTGCACTCAGGCAATTATTGCCGCGGGGATAAAGAGAGTTTTTTTTGCAGTTGAAGATCCAAGCGTTTCGCATGCTGTGGAGACTCTTAAAAGCGCGGGCATTGAAGTTTTTTCTGGACTTTGTAAAACTAGAGCTAAACTTTTATTGAAAGATTTTTTGGCGCATTTAAAATTAAAGCCTAAAGTTTGCATAAAAG
>JAITCX010000029.1 GCA_031282945.1 Elusimicrobiota bacterium | reverse complement strand
AAGTGATTGCACTACTCTGGGCGGAGAGGGAATCGAACCCTCACGGTTCTTGCGAACCTCAGGATTTTAAGTCCTGTGCGTCTGCCAGTTCCGCCATCCGCCCTTTTGAAAAATCCTATTTATTCTATCACTTTTACAAAAAAAAAACAAGCCCCGCTTTTTTAAACGCTAAAAATAAAATAGCAAGCGCATATCAACAGATTGAAATTGAAATAAAATATCAGCCAAAACTTCACGATTTTAAATATTATACATTTCGCATATTTTATCTACTAGGGTATTATAATATCGCTGTTTATTTTTCAGACGGCAGTTTGGATGATATGTCCTAAATGCAGGAGGCATATTTGCAATGTCAAACTTACGAAATTCTCGCAACTTAAAAGGTTCTACAATGGATTGTTCGGCTTTTAAAATATTTGAATTTTTAAATGTCAATTCAATTTCGCCGTCATAATTTGGACCTGAAAAAAACAAAAGGACATCGGGTTTAACAATTTGAATTTCTTTTTCAATGACATTAAATTGGGTTTTTTCAATATCTATAATTTCGCGGCTGGGTTTGCCCCATTCGCTTTTTGAAATTTTTAAAACATTATTGTAGAGGTAGGCGGTTTTTTTATGGGGCATTTTTTCAGCGAGCTGATTTTTAATTTTTTTCATTTGACCCCAAAATCCCCTCGTGTATTTATAACATTTACCCGAGAGAAAAAAGCCTCCATAAAATTGGCAGAGCAAATTGACAATATTTTTCTCCTGCATTATGGGCACAAAATACATTTCATTGGTTTTTTTTATTTCTCTTAATTCCGTGCCGCCCCAATCAACAGCTTCTTGACCGAAAATCATTATTTTAAGATCTGCATTTGTATACTCGTCATTTACCTGCAAAAGCAATGGATTTGCAGCTTTTTGTTTGCTTTGCAAATCCATGGATTTATTAAATTTGACAATTTTTTCTGACAATACAGGATAATATTTTTCATATAGTTGTATCAATTGATTGTTTGTTTTATTTGCATTCATGAAATTTCTTTTTAAATTTTTTGTTTCTTGCCGACTTTTATCAAATTCTTTGCAAGAGTATTTTCCATACGTACTAAGAATATGCCGTAAATTCTCAAACGCTTAGCAATATTTTCTATTTATCCCAAGAAAAACCCCACTCCTCTGTTACATAAGTTAATACAATGAAATCTTTAAGTTTATTGACTGTTTTAGTATTAGCTTTTATTGCTCTTTTCATTATTTTCCGAGCCGTTAACGGTTCCGTTTCAAAATTGATAAGTTTAAGATCAGCGTCAGCTAATCTAGTTTCTCTTAATTCTTTAGCTATACTCTCCACAGAGAACATTCTATGCTCTGCATCATCCAGATGATAGTAAACTTGCCTGTGTAAGTCTTCTAAATTAACCACATCCATATAATATTCTTCAGGAGTATATTCTCTATAATCTAAATATCCAATCACTCCGCCGCATATCAATATTGCCGCTAATACTATAATTACAAACTTTTTCATTTTTATTCCTTTTAAAATTTTTTTTAATCGGCTCTTTTTCCTTTTTCAATCTTTCTAGCTTTTGGCGCTAGCTTTTTATTTGCGGAATATTTTTGCATATTAGGATGATAAATACAAAAACTTATAACCACCAAAGTTTTAGCATTTACTTAAAATTCTCATCTAAAAATTTTTGAGCATCTTTATACCCTTGTTCTGCCGCTTTTTTGAACCAATATAAAGATTTTTGTTCATTCTGTTTTACACCCTCTCCTAAAGTATACATAACTCCTAAATTATATTGGGCATCTGGATATCCCTGATTGGCGGCTTTTTCAAACCAATAAAATGCTTTCTTATAATCTTGCGAAACTCCTTCTCCTTCATAATACATACATCCCAATCCATATTGAGCATATGGATATCCCTGATTGGCGGCTTTTTCGGTCCAATAAAATGCTTTCTTATAATCTTGCCGAACGCCTTCCGCTTTATAATACATAGTTCCCAAATTGGTTTGAGCAGTTGCATCTCCTTGTTGCGCTGCTTTCTCAAACCAATAAAATGCCTTCTTGTAATCTCGTCTAACAAAATATCCATTGTCATACATCTTTCCTAAATTGACTTGCGCAGTTGCATGTCCCTGTTGCGCGGCTTTTTCAAACCAATAAAATGCCTTCTTAAAATTTCGCTTGACAAAATATCCATGCATATACATATCCCCTAACCCATATTGCGCAGTTGCATTTCCTTGCTGTGCCGCTTTCTCATACCAATAAAAAGCTTTTTTATAATCTTGCTTGATGAAATTCCCATTAAAATACATGACTCCTAAATTACATTGAGCTCCCACATATCCCTGTTGCGCCGATTTCTCATACCAATAAAATGCTTTCTCATAATCTTGCTTAACAAAATATCCATTAGCATACATAACTCCTAATTTATACTGCGCATATGCCTCTCCATCCTGCGCCGCTTTTTCATACCAATAGAAAGCTTTTTTATAATTCTTTTTTATATAATGCTCGTCACCCTCTATCATCATAGCTTGTGTATCACCCGAGAAATCTGGAGTTTCATTTTTTTTAATGTTAGCATAAAATAAAATTGCAGATACTAAAATCACAAATGCTAACAATGCAATTGCAAAATGTTTTACTGATTTAATTCTAAACATTTAATTCTCCTATTAAGAAATCTCAACAGTTGCGAGATCTTTATTTTTTACAAAAGAAATAAACTCCAAACTGACATAAACTCTCAATTTTCTCCTTGCAAAATATCACGGGAATTTTCTTTCTTTTAATCTCCTAACGCCGCATTCTCCTGTGCCAAATTATTTTCTAAAACTATTCAATTTTTAATCTTCATGCTTCAATTTTAATCTTTATCTTAAAAGTAAAAATCTAATTTTAGAATTTCTTAATATCATTATCTTTCAATTTTATGCTTATCGTCAACTCTTTGTTTTCCAGTTTAGAGACAATCTCTTTTATATTTGTAGAAATTTTCTCCGCATTTTCCATTATCGCTTTAATGTTTTCCAAATTTTGCGGAGTTAAGTTTTTTAAAGCTGATAAATAATCTGCAAAAGCCATAATATTTCCCTTTAATTTGAAATTTAAAAAGTAATTTTTAAATAGATTTTTAAAACAATCTTTATAATAAAAATATAAATTTTATTATTGTATTTCAAAAGCGGCTACGGGCCTTTAATGCCTCACCCAGCCGCCTTTTTATACCAATAAAATAATTCTTAAGTTATTTATTATCTCAAATCAGATAATCTCTTTTTCGCTCTTTCATTTCCTTGCGCAGCCGCTTTTTTATACCAGTAAAATGCTTTTTGTTTATCGGCGGATACTCCTTTCCCGTTGTCATACATCCATCCTAAATAAAACTGGGCATATATATTCTTGTGTACCGCCGCTTTTTCAAACCAAAAGAAAGCTTTTTCATAATCTTGCTCAATTTCTTGACCTTCATAATACATAAGCCCCAAATTATATTGTGCTGTCACATTTCCCCCTATAGCTTCCCTTTCCAGAGTTATAATCTTTAAATACAATTGCGCTTTTGCAAGTCCCTGCTTGGCCGCTTTTTCATACCAATAAAAAGCTTTTTGTTTGTTTTGTGAAACGCCGTCTCCGCTGTAATACATATTTCCTAAATTATTTTGCGCTTTTGCAAGTCCCTGCGTGGCTGCTTTTTCATACCAGTAAAAAGCTTTTTGTTTGTCTTGTAAAACCCCCTCTCCCTTATCAAACATAAATCCTAAACTATTTTGTGCTGGCGCAAATCCCTGCTGA
>JAITCX010000124.1 GCA_031282945.1 Elusimicrobiota bacterium | reverse complement strand
AAAATTTTAGCGGTATCTACTAATTTTACATCTAAACAAAAAAATTATATAACATTAGAAGCCCCCCCCCCCCCCCCGTGGTTAGTTACATCTTTAAAAGCTTTTAACCAAGTTCCAATTCCACAGCCAACATCAATAACGCTTTTTACATTTGGAAAAATATCCCGCATAAAAGAAAGAAATTTAAAACCCGCTAAATAGCTTTCATCTTGTGTGTCTAAATAAAAATCCTCATTATAAATTTTTTGCAACTTTTCCACATCCATTTATGCCCTCCAATTAACCATTAAATTTTCAAAAACTTTGATAATTTTTCTCGCAGTTTATCAAAACTTTTTCTATCTTTGGCGCTAGTGCAAAAAATATTTTCGCATTCCACTTCAAAAATTTCAGCTATTTTTTGGGCGATCTCTTTTGAGGTTAGAGCCTTTGGAAGTTTGTCGCATTTATTGGCGATAATATTGAATTCTATTTTGTTTTCTTTTAACCATGAGATCATAGATTCATCTAACGGCGTCGGCCCCACAAAAGCGTCTATTATCACGCACACAACTTTTTTTGCGCCGTTTGATCTAACGATACAATCTACTATCATTTGTTTCCACTGATCTCTATCTTTTTGGCTTGCGCGCGCAAACCCGTATCCGGGCAAATCTATCAGCCATTTTCCCATTGCCGCCGAATAAATATTTATGCTTCTAGTTCTGCCCGGAGTTTTGGATGTTCTCGCCAAATTTTTGCGTTGGCATAAAGCATTGATAACGCTGCTTTTGCCAACATTTGAGCGGCCTACGAAAATAATTTCCGCCGCGCTTATGGGTAATTTGGCGGGATCTGTCTCAGCTCTAAAAAATTGCGCGTCTTGCAAAGTCATTATCTATTTCTGGTTCTGGCAAGCAATCTTAAAATTTCAAGATACAGCCACACTAAAGTTATCATAAGCGAAAGCGAACAATACCATTCCATATATTTGGGCGCATTTGTCTGCGCTCCTCGGTCAATTAAATCAAAATCTAAAATTAAATTTAATGCCGCGATCACAGCGATAACAATATTTATAATTAAAGCTGTTGAGGAATTGCTTTGAAAATAAGTAGCTTTCCCAAAAAATCCTATCACCATGTTTACAAGATAAAACACAGCAATGCCGAGCGTTGCAAAAACTATCACTCTTGTGAAAGTTGGGGTGGCGCGCAATAGTCCAATTCTATAAGCCGCCAACATGCAAAATAAGACGGCAAAAGTTAAAAATATCGCTTGCCCAACTATTCCCTCGTATGCTTGATTAAAATAGAGGGAAATGCACCCCAAAGCCAAGCCTTCAGCAATTGCATAAATAGGCGCAAGATAGGGGGATGTTGTCGGCTTGAAAGCGCATATCATAGCCAATATAAAAGCTACTATAACTGCCGGCAATAAAAGCGCTGTGGATATTTGAGGGTTTGTCCAAGCAATCCATGCTGAAGCTATAAGTAATAACAACATAATAATGCTTTTGTTTATGGTTCCTGAGACCGTCATCGTGTCCTGTTTTGAAAAGATGTTTACGCCGCCGTTTTCTGATTTCGTAAATACCTCTGGTTTTAATAATGGATTTGGCATATTAGCCTCCTTTTTCTATTATCTCTAAAGCTTTATTTAATATCATTTTATGACTATCAAATTTTAAAAGTTTTACCGCATCTTCAAAATAAAGCTCTTTAACTTCACCTATTTCCTCGTCTGCAGCGTTAGAAAAATTTGATTTTTGATCTGCGCACGCCAAGAAAAAAATCGTATGTTTTGTGATATCTTTTTTAGCGCCGATTAAATAAATTTCTTCATGGCGGAAATTATCGCAAAATTTAATCTCTTTTATGCCTGTTTCCTCAAAAATTTCTCTTGCCGCTGTTGCATAAAAATCCTTATCGCTTTTTTCAATATGACCTTTTGGAAAACCCCAATGTCCATTTCTCTTTGAATAAACGAGAATAAATAGAGGTTTATTGTTTTCAATTCTATAGACGATAGCGCCGCAAGAAAATTCTTCACGCATTTTGATCTATGAAATCTTTTAAACACACAAATGCCGCATCGGCGGCTTGCTCTCTAATGCTTTGGCGGTTTCCAAAAAAATGAAATTCCAAAGCTTTAGAATTTTTTGCTGTTGCAAGTCCAATAAAAACAAGTCCTACTGGTTTATTTTCGCAAGCTCCGCTGGGACCCGCAATGCCTGTTGTTGAGAGAGCGAAATCCGCCTGCGAAAGTTTTAAAAGACCTTCCGCCATTTCTTTTGCAGTTTGAGCGCTAACCGCTCCAAAACTTTTTAATGTTTGAGGGCTGACGCTTAAAATTTTTATTTTTGCATCATTGGAATAGGTAGTTGCCCCGCCCCAAAAATATGCTGAACTTCCTGCAATGTCTGTAATCCTTTTTGCAATGAGTCCGCCGGTGCAAGATTCGCAAACGGCGAGGGTCTTTTTAGTTTTAGTTAAAATTTCGCCCAAAAAGTTTTCTAAATTTTGTATGCCGTAAGCAAAAATTTTACCGCCTAAAATATTTTGAATTTTTGTTTTTATTACATTGACAATTTCATTTGCCAATTCCTCATTTCTAGCGGAAACCTTATATTTTACATCAATAATACGGTTGTGCGCCAATATTCCAAACTCCACATTCTCGTCAGTATATTCATCCACCACGGGTCTTATCATTTCCTCAACCGCCGATTCTCCCAAACCTGATACATTGACAATTTGGCTTTTTGTGATATGATGCGCTTTGCTTTTTATAAATGGGAAAACGTATTCATAAAACATTTCTTGCATTTCACGAGGTGGACCGGGCAGCAGGATGAGAGTTTTTTGTAGCGTTTTTCCGTCAACAATTTCACTGAAATCTATCATTTGGCCGGGCGCTGTCCCAACTTTATTATGCAAAATTTTGGCGCCTGAAATTATATTAGCCTGCAACTCATTGTTTTTTGTAAAGGTTGTAATTTTCCGCTTTATAAAAAATTCTTTAATTTCAGCTAAAACATTTTCATCTACATAAGTTTGTTTACCTAAACATTGCGCCGCCACATTGACGGTTATGTCGTCAAAGGTGGGACCAAGTCCGCCGGTGGTGATGACAATATCGCTGCGGTCAAGCGCTCTTTTTAGCTCGCTGGCAAACTCTTCTCGTCTGTCTGAGGTATCTGTAACGCAAAAGAGTTCAAGCCCAATTTCGTAGAGTTTGGAGCCTATAAATCCGGCATTGGTATTGACTTTTCCCGTCAGCAATTCTGTTCCGCTGCAAATGAGTTCTATTTTCATGCTAGTTATAAAATTTAGGTTTGGCTTCTTTAACATTTATAGTATGCTCTTTAATAGGTCCAAACTGTTGTTCATATTTTGCAATGTTATCTTGCAAGGCAAGCAAGATTTTTTTTGCATGAGCGGGGGTGGTAATGACACGCGTTCTAACTTTTGCTTTGCCGTATTGCGGCTGCACAAAAATGAAATCTAACACAAATTCATTGTCCGTGTGCGATATCAATGCAAAGTTTGAGTAGACGCCGTTTGAAGTTTGATCGTCAATTTCAATTTTGATTTCATTTTTATTTAACGCTTGATTTTGAGTTTTCTCGTCTGCCATTTTGATCTCCTTAATTTTTATAAGCCTACCGCTTTAATAATATCTTTTAAATCAGCATTAACTTTCTGCGGTTTTACTTGAGCGTTTTTAACAGCTGTATCGGGATCTTTTAATCCATTGCCCGTTAAAATGCAAACGACGCGCGCTCCTTTTTTATCTTTAAAATATCCCGCTGATACATATTTAATAAGTCCCGCCAAAGAGCTTGCCGAAGCGGGTTCGCAGAAAATCCCCTCAGAGTTTGCAAGCATTTTATAAGCGGCCAAAATTTCCTCGTCGGTTACTTTATCTATAACGCCTCCAGACTCATCTCTTGCGGCCTCGGCGCTTTTCCATGAAGCTGGATTGCCTATTCTTATAGCGGTGGCGATTGTCTCAGGTTTTTCTATGGGATGGCCTAAAACTATAGGGGCGGATCCCGCCGCTTGAAAGCCCATCATTTTCGGCAATGCAAAATTTTTACTTGCCTGCAATTCTTTATAGCCTTTCCAATAAGCTGTGATGTTGCCGGCATTTCCAACGGGCATAAATTGATAATCGGGACTGCCGTCAAGGACATCGCAAATTTCATAGGACGCTGTTTTTTGGCCTTCAATTCTAAAGGGGTTTACGGAATTAACGAGGGTGAGGGGATAATTATCGCTTATGTCTATGACCAGTTTTAGAGCATCGTCGAAATTTCCGTTTATCTCTATAGTTTGAGCGCCGTACATTACGGCCTGCGAAAGTTTCCCCAGAGCGATTTTTCCCTCTGGGATTAAGACTACGCATTTTATTTGGGCGCGGGCGGCAAAGGCCGCCGCTGAGGCGGATGTATTGCCGGTTGAAGCGCAAATTATCGCTTTGCTTTTTGCTTCCAGAGCTTTAGAAACAGCCATCGTCATACCGCGATCTTTAAATGATCCTGTGGGATTTTCTCCCTCAAATTTGAAAAAAATTTGTCCGTCAAAATTTATTTTCTTTGCAATATTTACCGCTGGAATTAGGGGGGTGTTTCCCTCCAAAAGCGTGACGACAGGCGTGGCGGATGAGACGGGCAAAACATCTCTATATTTTTCTATTAAACCTTTATAAGCCATACATTCCTCACTTTAAAAGCATAATTGCGCTAACTAAATAAATGTCATCCGCATCGCAGCCGCGGCTCAGGTCGCTCACAGGCAAATCCAATCCTTGAATGAGGGGGCCGAGGGCGCAGAATCCTCCGTATCTTTGGGCAATTTTATAGCCTATATTTCCAGAATTTAAATCCGGGAAAATTAAGATATTGGCTTGGCCTGCAACGGGCGAACCGGGCGCTTTTCTCTCCCCGATTTCTTTTACTACAGCGGCGTCGAATTGCATTTCTCCGTCTACGAAAACGTCTTCTCTTGGTTTAAAATGTTTTTGTAAGATGGAGGTTGCTTCTATAATTTTTTCCAAGTTTTTAGCTTTGGCGCTGCCTTTTGTTGAAAATGACAAGAGGGCTACTTTTGCAATTTCTCCGGGAAAAAGTTTATTAAAACTTGCAACTGTTGAGATGCCGATATCGCGCAATCCCATTGCATCGGGATCGGGGTTGACGCCGCAATCTGCAAATAACACGGGAGTTTTAGCGACAGGATGATTGGGAGGAGGTATCATTAAAAAATATGAGGAAATAAGTTTGAGGCCTGGGGCGGCGCCGATGACATATATGCCGGCTCTCAAGACATCTGCGGTATCGGCCACTGCTCCGCAAACGCAGGCGTCGCATTTGCCGTTTTTTAAATACATCATTGCAAAGTAGAGAGGATTGGTTAAAAGTTTTTGTGCATCTTCGGCGGACATTCCTTTTTTGCTTCTTGCCTCAACAAATTTATTTATCAGTTCGGCGTCCAATATTTCTAGGTCTATGTTTATTATTTCTATGCCTGATAGATCTACGTTATTTGTTTCTGCAAAACCCCTAAGTTTATTGATATCGTCGGTTGGCAAAACAACTTTTGCAATTCCTTCTTTTGT
>JAITCX010000174.1 GCA_031282945.1 Elusimicrobiota bacterium | reverse complement strand
GAAATTTCAACATCCGTTTTTTCAATTTCTTTTGCATCGGTATTTTCCAAATCTGAAAGCGATAAAATATCGGTTACAATATTGGAAAGCCTTTTTGACTGCTTTTGAATAATTTCAACATAATGTTTTGTTTCATCATTTAACTCTTGAGTTTGCAACATTTGCGAAAATCCAACAATTGCAGTAATTGGGGTTTTGAGTTCATGAGATGCATTTGAAATAAAATCTTTTTTTAAATTGTCAAATTCTTTAGTTTGCAAAAATAATTGTTCTAAATCTTGGCTCATTTTATTTAAAGCTTTAGCAAATTGAAAAACTTGAGAGTCGGATTTTATTTGCGCTTTTACTTGAAAATTCCCTTTAGATATTTCAGATATTGTATCCATCAAAGTTGAAATATCTTTTGTAAATTTCCGCCAAATAAAATAAACCGCAACAATGCAAATAAAAATAATAATTACGCTTGTAAATAAAATATTTCTCAATGTATTATTTTCAAAAGCTTTGACATTATTTATTGGAATGCTAAGCCTTAAAACGCCCAATAATTTTTCATCTGTTTTTATGGGTATGGCATAATAAAGAGTTGCTTGAGAATCAGTTGCGCTTTTTCTTATATCTTGCCCAAAATTTGCGCCTTCCAAAACAGATTTTACCTCAGGCCTATTAAAATGATCAGACATATTTTTTTCATCATTTTGGCTGTCTGCAATAACTAAACCTTGAGGGTTTATTAATGTAATCCTATTTCCTAAAGAGCTTGAAAGTTTATCTATATTTTGCTTTAGCGCAGGGATATTTTGAGAGCTTACAAGCGGGATTATGGAACTCAATATCGTCTGGGATTTTTGATTTAAATCTTGTTTGAAAATTTCAATATTTTGAGCGTTTAAATAATTTCTCACAACAAAAAATATCAATATAAAAATGGTCAGGGCGGTCAATAAAAAAACTAAAAAAAGTTTTGTCAAAACATTATTTCTATTCTTCAAATTTATATCCAATTCCCCTAATATTTTTTATAAAAACTGCGCAATCTCCCAGTTTTTGACGTAAGTTTTTTATATGCACATCTATTGTCCTATCTATAATATCTTTGTCTTGACCCCATAAAAAATCCAATAATTTATCTCTTGAAAAAACTTTGTTTTTATTTGAAATAAGCAATTCCAAAATTTTAAATTCCGTAAGCGTCAAATATATTTTTTTGCCATGGGTAAAAACTGTAAAACTTTCTCTATCTAATTTTATTTTTTCTGTTTTTGCAAAATTTGCAGGCAGCTCTTTTATTTGCGTTTTTCGGCGCAAAACCGCTTTTATTCTGGCAAGCAATTCGTCTAAGGAAAATGGTTTAGCGATATAGTCGTCCGCCCCTATTTCCAAACCGGCAATTATATCTGATTTTTGAGATTTTGCCGTTAAAAAGATTATGCCGATATCAGACAATAAAATATCCGCTCTAATTTTTTTTGCTATTTCAAAACCGTCTAGCTCGGGCATCATAATATCTATTATTGCCAAATCAGGTTTTTTCTTTGAAAGCGCCTTTAAAAAAGAAAAAGAATTGTCAAAAGTTTGAATTTTAAAGAAATTTTTCTTTAAAAAAACTTTCAACAATTCTAAAATATCTTTTTCATCGTCTACTGCATAAATTAATTTCATAAAATTTTGGGGTGGATGGCGGGACTTGAACCCGTGGCCTTCGGTTCCACAAACCGACGCTCTAACCAATTGAGCTACACCCACCATTTATTCTTAAAACGTCCCCGGCGTGAGTTGAACACGCAACCTACTGCTTAGAAGGCAGTTGCTCTATCCAGTTGAGCTACGGGGACATACGCAATTATGGCAAGGTTTTTATTATACCATTTCAGCGCTAGCTATTTCAAGCAGCGCCTTATGAATTTTTACCATTGCAAAAGTATCCTGCTTACAATAACGCAATAAATGTTCTTTGGCTTTTTCGCATGCCTCTTGAGTATAAATTCCCAATGCCATAAAAGCAAACGTTGCCGCGGCATCGCCGCCCTGATTTATTTCAAGCCAATCATAGCCCATATCTTTTACCAAAACAGGCAAAATAGTTTTTATGGATGAATGCCCGCCAAACTCAACATTATAATAGTTGTTTCGTATTAGGTATTCAAAATCAATAATGCGTTCCACAATTGCAAGCAGAGATTCTTTTAAATCCTCATAAGCGTTTGCCAAGTGCAATAGAGAAAGTTTTTCTGAACCCGAATAAGTTATTATTGCGCCCTCTTTACCAAGACAGGCAATTAAAGTTTGCGCTATTTCTTTTTGATTATTAATTTTTGGATCAGCAATATATTCAAAATGCTCAGCTACTTCGTCAATTTCTAAACATTTATGGACAGAAAATTGAGTTAATAATTGAGAATGCGGCGGGACATCGGGATAAAGAGGAATAGCGGTGGTTACGGATTCAAAATCTAAGTAGTAAAAAGGCTGCGGGATTTTTTGAAGTTCGCCTTTGAGGTTTGGCGAGACATAAGTTTTATTATTTTTTATGCAATCAGCGACAATTTTTTGATGAGGCGTTAAAGGAAAATCTTCGCTAATATCGTTTATGGAATAAATATTTTTTGACAATAATTCTTGCAATTGCAAAGCGGAAAGGCGGGGCAATTCAAAAATTGGATTTTTTATTTTTGCGCCGACACACTCTAAAAATAATGGACAGTTCTTACATTTTCTTTTTATTGCAGCTTCGGGAACTTCCTCAGCATAAAGCTGTTTCTCTATATCTTGCGCCATAAGAACAAACTGCGTTGTTTGCCAATCAACTTTATCGGTTACATCTGAAAGTTCAAAACACTCTTTATCGTCCATTCCAAGTCTAAACTTAGAATTTATATGCATTATGGAAACTGAATTTATCTGCATGCCGAGATTTATGAGCGTTAAAATCTTGAAAGAAACTCCTTCTATATATTTGAGTTTATTTTTCTTTCCAACTTTTACCTCAATTATATCCCAACCGGCAGCTTTATCTTTACAACGTTTTATTATGTCAAAGGAAGCAAACAAATTACCGCAAATAAACTGAGGATTTAAAATTATTTCAACTTCTGCATCATTTATCAATTCTTGAGTACGTTTAATTGAATCCATTCTATCTTTGCATTTTGCATCGGATGCGCTAGAAAATAAATCTTGAGCCTTTTGCTTAATAACTTTAAACTCATAGTACATAAACTCATCGTTTACAGTCCGCGTCCTTTTTATTCTATTCCTTTTTGATATCCACCCAAGCGTCGGACACTCAATGCATTTTAGGAATACGCTTTTGTCTATATTATCCACACAAGCTCCTCATCA
>JAITCX010000013.1 GCA_031282945.1 Elusimicrobiota bacterium | reverse complement strand
AAGGAAACTGTTGCAAAAACTAAAGGCGCCAAATCAAAAAAGGCCGCTCAACCGCAAGCGTAGTTTAGGAAAATATCATGTTTGTGAGATTTGCATTAAAAATTTGGAATGGGCTAGTTTTATTTTTTACGAGTTTTATTCCTATAAAAAAAGTTCGCAGGAAAGCGCGAAAAAAATTTTTGCAATTGCAATTTCACATAAAAAAATATGCGCATGAAAATAATAATAATTTTGAGAACTATTTATCTGTTTTGGCATGCGCAAAAAACGAGGGTCCCTATTTGAAAGAGTGGATCGCATATCATAAAATGTTGGGCGTAGAAAAATTTTATATTTTTGACAATGATTCTTCCGATAATACTTTTGAGATTTTGCAGCCGTATATAAATTCTGGACTGGCGGTCTATGAGAAATTTTCTTATACGGGCGATATTTGGCCGCAGCCTCAACGGGATATCTATACAAAAGCGGTTAAAAAATATAAAAATAAAACAAAGTGGATGGCGGTAATAGATATAGACGAGTTTATAGTTCCATTGCGGCATGAAAGCATTAGAGATTTTTTGCAGGACTATGAAAAGTTTAGTCAAATAACAATGCACTATAAATTTTTTGGAAGCTGCGGGCATATCTCTAAACCTCAAGGATTAGTTATAGAAAATTATGAGTATGCCAGAATTAGCCAAGACAATACCGTGGATTCTGTTGTAAACGACAATACGGGAAAATCTATAATAAATCCGCGCGCCGCTTTTGGCAAAATTTTTGAGCATTATTCGCAAGTTATTGGAATGCCGGTGGATGAACGCAAACTGCCTTATCTGGAGGACCCGTCCGTCATCGGCGCCACAACGGATATAATTCAAGTAAACCACTACTGGGCAAAATCTCAAGAGGAATGCCTCAAGAGAGGTTTGCGCAATGTAGATAAACTCAGACGTTTTAATGAGAGTCAAAATATTTTAGATACCGCAATAAAGAGATTTATACCGACGCTAAAAAAGAATATGGGACTTAATTGATGAAAAAATTTTTAGAAACTTTAACCAAGATACTTTTATTAAATTTTATTTTTTTATTTTTAATGGCTTTATCGCGCGTCGCTTTTTGTTTTTATTACGGACGCGGCATTTTGTCAAACGATTTAACTGTAGATATTTTAAAAGCTTTTGGAATGGGCGCTAGATTTGATTTAAGCGTTTTGGCATACATAAATTTACCCGTTACCATTACTTTAATTGTCTTATTTTTTATCGGCCAAAAAAGATACTATGATGTTTTTTTAATGATTTTAAAATATTATTACACAATTATAATGGGCGGCGTTTTTGTTTTTCTGTCCATAGATTTCGGGTTTTATTCTTATTTTCAAAATCATTTAAATGTTTTAGCTTTTGGTTTTCTTGAAGACGACACGCAGGCCCTGCTTTCAACTTTCAGCCAAAACTATAACTTGCGTTTAATAATTTTCTGTTTTATTTTAGAATTTATCATTGTTTATTTTATTTCTAGGAAAATATTAAAACGCAGAGAAATTTCTTATATGTTTGATAGGCGTTTGGGCATAGGCGGTAAAATTGTTATAGCGGTTTTAGTTTTAGCCATCAATGCATTATTAGCGCGCGGTTCAGTTGGAACTTTTCCTTTGGAAGTTGATATGACGGGGATGGCTGAGGTTTCCAAAAATCCTTTTATAAATAAAGTAGCGGTAAATGGTTTTTATACTTTACAGGCGGCGATGGCGGCCAGAAGCAAAGAAAAAATCAATTTGGATTTTGTTGAGGAAACGGGTTATGGAGGAAATATCAGACAAGCTTTTGCAGATTATTTAGGTAAAGATATTTCGGAAATTCCGTTTGACGATCCGCAAAATAGTTTGGAGGTTGTTTTGCCTTTTGACAAAACGATAGAGAGTATCCGCCCGAATGTAATTTTTATAGTTATGGAGAGTTTAGGCAGTTCGCTCTTAAAATACGACTCGCCTGATTTCAATCTTTTGGGAGAACTAAGACAGCATTTCCAAGAGGATATAGTCTTTTATAATTTCTTGCCCGCTGGAGATGGGACAATGGTAAGTCTTGAGGGGATAGTGACAAATTTAGCGCGCAGGCCGGGGGGAATTGTTTTATCGCAGACGCAATATGCGCATAAAAAATCCGCTTTTGGGGCGGCTGTCCCTTATAAACAAAAAGGGTATGAAACTCTATTTATTTACGGCGGGGGAACGGGCTGGCGGAACTTGGATGTTTTCTTGGAAAATTTAGGTTTTGACCAAGTGATCGGCCAAGCGCAAATGGATGAAAATTATCCCAAAAACCAATGGGGCGTTTATGACGAATACCTTTTTGATTATGTTTTTAAAGTTTTAACAGACGACAATAAACGAAAATTTATCGGCGTTTTAAGCACCACCAATCATCCGCCTTTTACGCTGCCCAAAGACTATAAAAGCCTCCCCCTAAATCCGCCTGCTGCATTGAGAGACAGAACATTAGACAAAGAGTTGGCGGCCTTGCGGTATGAGGCGTATCAATATGCCAACAGGGCTTTAGCAAATTTTATCGCTAAGGTAAAAAGATCTCCCTATGCAAACAATACAATAATTGTTGTAACAGGCGATCATAGTTTTTGGAGTCTTTTTGAAAACACAAATGA
>JAITCX010000103.1 GCA_031282945.1 Elusimicrobiota bacterium | reverse complement strand
TCTAAAGTTATCCCATAACCGCCTTTGATAACTTGAAGCCTGTTAATAAAAAAAGGTTTTTTCACATCAAAAAATCTAAACAAAATAAAAGCGGCAATTAAAAAAAAGGGTTCCCTCGGTAAAAATGCTAAACTCAACCATATGCCGCAAACCTCATCTATAACTATCCGCCCATCATCTTTTTTTTGATAAATTTTTTCAGCCAATCCGCTAAAAATAATCGAAATAACCGTTATTAAAATTATCGCAAAAATTTCATTTATAATGCTTGGACAAATTAAAAGCCATAATAAAAGACCCCCCAAACTCCCAAAAGTTCCGGGAGCGTATTTTATATAGCCCAGCCCAAAAACAGATGATATAGCTAAAATTATCTTGTTCATTCTTTTATTCTTTTAATAGATTCTTATGTTTTAATAAATAATTGGCGCCCGAATAAAGCGTCAATAAAACAACAATCAATACAGCCCAAAAAGGAGCTTTGTCAAAAAAGAAAGAAAGCGTTTCATATGTCCCTAAATCATAAACCTGCATCACCGCGCCTGTAAATTTATAAAAACCTTCCCTCACAATCATTATCAATAAAATTATAATTATAACCACAATTTGCGAGGTAGTCTTAAACTTGCCCGACTTATCCGCCGGAATAATTACATTTTTGCTGACCGCTAAAGTCCTAAAACCCGTTATTAAAAATTCTCTTGCAATAATAGCAATAACCATCCAAGCTGGAATACCCAGTTGATCAAATTGAACAAATAAAATAAATGCTGAACTTACAAGTAATTTATCCGCCAATGGATCTAAAAAAATTCCAAGCGATGTAATTGTATTTGTGCGCCGCGCTATGCGCCCATCAAAAAAATCTGTCAGGGAAGCTGCAATAAATAAAATTAAAGCGACTATACTCCAGCCAAATCCCCCCAATTCAACAGACAAAATAAAAAATGGAACTATAGCAATTCTTGTAAATGTAAGCTTATTTGGTAAGTTCATTTGACCTCTCTTTGCCTAAAATATCATATCCTCTGCTACCGGTAATCAATATCTCTTTAAAACTTCCAATCACCGGTTTTTGTTTGCTAAAGAATATAACTTTTCCGTCAATTTCTGGAGCTTGAAATTTCGCCCTTGCAAAAATTTTATACCCGCTTTTGCAAGGAGTAAAATTTTCTATCAAAACTTCGCTTGATGCGCCGCTGCGCTTTTTTATCTCTCTTTTAAATACTTCATATTGAGCGTTCTCAACGGCAATCTGCCTTGCGGCGCAAACTTCTTGCAAAACTTTATCCTGCATTTTATAGGACTTGGCATTTGGATTATCGGAATATTTAAAAACTCCAGCAAATAAAAAATACCCTTGATTTATAAAATCTATAAGTTCATAAATATCTCTATCCGTCTCCCCCGGAAATCCAACAATAAAAGATGTGCGTAAAACTATATCGCTAAAATCTTTTTTTAGCGCCTCTATTGTCTTTTTCGTGGTCAGCGGACGATGCATTTTTGAAAGAATATTTCTACTTATATGTTGTATAGGAATATCAATGTAATTACAGACATTTTCATTTTCTAAAATAACTTTTAAAAGGTCTTTGTTTATGCCGCTTGGATAAGCATATAAAAGCCTCAGCCATTTTAGTTTAGGAATTTTAGCTAAACCCTCAATTAAATTTGCCAAACAAAATTTATTGTAAATATCTGTTCCATAACTTGTTGTGTCTTGAGCTATTAAAATTAATTCCGCAATATTTGATTCAACAAGCCTGCGTCCTTGCGATAAAATTTCTTTTTGCGAAATGCTTTTATATGCGCCGCGCAAATTTGGAATAATGCAAAAACTACATCTATGATTACATCCCTCTGCAATTTTTAAATAGGCAAAAGGCAAATTGGAGGACAAAACCCTAAACTCACAAGAATTTAAACCGCCCGCTTGAAATTTAATCTCGCAATCTTTACCTAAAACAATATCGCAAATCTTGTCTAAATCTCCCGTCCCCACAAACCCGTCTATCTCGGGAAACTGCGTATAAATATTTTCTTTTAAAAGTTGAGGCAGACATCCGCTTACAAAAACTTTTATATCGCGGACTTTTTTTAAAGCCAAAATTTTCTTTATAGTTTTTTGAGATTCCTCTAGCGCGCTTTTTATAAAAGAACAGGTATGGATTAAAACTATATCGGCTTGCTCAACATTATTTGTTAAGTCAAAACCTCTATTGGCCAATATGCCTAAAACATATTCCGCTTCAACTATGTTTTTTGGACACCCCAGAGCTACAACAGCGGCTTTCTTATGCAATTATCTCTCTCTATTTAAAATTATCGTATTGACATCGTCTCTTGCTCCAACCGTTGGATCTACATTTCTACCGTTAAAATTTACCCTTATCGCTCTGGCGTAACCCACCCTAATTCTAAATCTGTCATTGGCGCGCCACACTCTTGTCGCGCCTAAAGCCATAATGCCGTCAAAAGCCATAGCCCCGTCCGCATCAACCCTCAACCATACATTGTCCAAAGCCGTAATAGTTAAAACTTGCGAGCCTTGACCTACCGCAGGAGCATTTTGCGCAATTGAAATTTGGTTTTGCGCCGCCGTATTAGGAGCCGTCTGAGGCGGTCTTTGAACAGGGATCGTTATAGCCATATTGCTGGGCAAAACAGAATTGGGGGATTGCGCAGGCGCGGATGCGCTAGGCGCTTGAGGCGCCGCATTTCTAGGATTTTGCGCAGGCGGCGAAACAGGCTGCTGCGGGGCATCGGGAATTGGCTCAGTGCGTAAAACATTTTCCGAATCGTAACTTTCAACCAAAGCTCCATTATTACCGTCATTTTCATTGACCAGTTCTTCTTGCGAGTTGAAATCTCTTAGCGCAAAGAAAACTACAGCCGCCAAAACAACAATAACGCTAATGATGCTCAGCAAAACTTTCTTAAATTTAGGTTCCTTGCCGCCCATAATTTTGCTAAATTTTCTGTTTATAAAAAAAGCTTTTTCATCTCTATAAAAATTTGCCGAATCTTCATTTTTATTTTTATTTTGATTTGGATCGCCCGAAGACGCATCGCCTGCTTTCTTTTGCTCGTCATAAGCGGCAATCAGCGCATCGGCATCCAAACCTAAAAATTCCGCATAACTTCTCATAAAAGCCCTATAATAAATCTCGGCAGTAAAAACTCCTTTGTCATTATTTTCTAATGCCTTGATAAGCCTTTCTCTAATTCTTATGGCATTTACAACCTCATCATAATCAATGCCTTTTTGAATTCTTGTTTCCCTTAAGAGTTTCCCGAGATCATTCATATTTCCTCCAGTTAATTGAGCTTTATTGTTTCTATATTTTGCGGTAAACGAAACATCTGTTTATCAAGCGTTTGGTTTAATTTATAATCCGAAAGGACTATATCCACCGTTGTCGCTTTTGTTGTAAGCGTAAGTTTTATTGGATTTAAAGTTTGTTTGGAAATTTGAATTTTTACAGTCCACGTTCTCTGTTTTTTCGGCCAAAGACTCAAAATATAAACGCTCGCGGTTTGGCTGTCAAGTCTAATATTGTGCGTTTTTTTAAGTTTTGTCCAGTTGCCGCCAAAATTTATAAATGTCGTAGGTGAGAAATCTCTCATAAAATTATCGTCCGTATTTGTGATGACAGCCTGCTTGGTCTTGATCGTCCAAACCGTCATTTTATTTCCGTCTATATAAATTTTTTGTTCCTGCGGTTTTTTTATATCTATAAAAATAGCGCTCGGTTTCATAAATGCCATATACCCTTGCGAATTTTGTTTCTCGCCGGTTTCAAGAAATGTCGTCACTTGAGTAAAATTTAACTCCAATGTATTTATGCCTCTATCGGCCGCCTCCATTTCATTGAGAACGGCGCTGAGCTGATCCTCGGCGGCCGCGGCGCCGCTTGAAACGTTTTGCGCAAAACAAAAAGGCGCCAGAAAAAATAAAGCCGCTAAAATTATTTTAAGTCTCAACATTGTTTTTAATCTCCTTAGAATCTGCCAAAAATTGTTCCAGTTTCGGCCAATTTATCTGCCATTTATTTGTTCCCTCAGGTTTTGCAATAAACCCTTGAGTTTCCAAAAGGCTAAGCAAGTTTGAAGCTTTTGCAGAGCCGCCGAAATTTGCTTTAAGCAAATCCTGCGAAATTCTGCCGCGCTCTTTTATAAGCCTTAGCACAGGAAGCAGTTGTTTTGAAGCATCCGCTTTAAATCCAGATTCCTTGGCCTCAACTTCCGTTTCCAACGGTTCATAAACTTTTGGAAAGTTTTGTTTGTCTATAAAAGCGATAATATGTTCCACTTCCTGCGGACTGACATAAGCCCCCTGCAATCTAATAGGGCGCGATTCCCCCGGCGGCAAAAACAACATATCGCCTCTGCCAATCAAATCCTCCGCCCCCGTCATATCCAAAATAACTTTTGAATCCGTTTGCGAAGTCGTTTGAAAAGAAATTCTAGCTGGGAAATTCGCTTTTATCGAACCCGTAATAATATCAACAGACGGACGCTGCGTGGCTAAAATTAAATGTATGCCCACCGCTCGCGCCATTTGCGCAAGCCGTTGAATTGAATCCTCAATTTCTTTTTGCGATGAAAGCATCAAATCCGCAAGCTCGTCAATTACCACCACAATATAATAATCTTTCGGCTTGCCTTCCTGCTGCATTTTTGCATTATAATCTGTAATATTTCTAACCAAACATTTTGCATATTTGTCATATCTGTCGTTCATAACAGAGATCATTTTTTTCAAGGCGTTTGCGGCAACCTGCGGATTTGTAATTATTTCAGCTCGGCTTGCCTCCACGCATGGATTATATAAATGCGGGATATCGCTATAAACAGGCATCTCCACTCTTTTAGGATCTATCAATAAAAATTTAACTTCATCAGGTCTTGCCTTATACAAGATAGATAAAATTATGCTATGGATGCCGACGCTTTTTCCTGAACCCGTCGCCCCCGCAATAAGCAAATGCGGCATGCTGTCAAGGGTTGCGACATAGGCGTCTCCACCTGTGGTTTTTCCCAGCGCCAAAGAAAGTTTTGACGCAGATTTTTGAAACTGATCGCTTTCTAAAATCCCGCGCAAACCTACAATCGCGCTTTTTGGATTTGGCGCTTCAATGCCGATAGCGCCTTTTTCTGCAATAGGCACAATTCTTATTGACCGAGCGCGCATTGAAAGCGAAATATTATCTGAAATATTTGTCAATGTTTGAATTTTGGTTCCCGGCGCTAAAGTTAAATCATAGCGCGTCACAACAGGTCCAAAAATTATATCTAAAACTTCCGCCTTTATGTCAAAATCCGCTAAAGTAGTTTTTAAAAGTTTTGCGCGTTCCAACAATTCTTTTCTGTTTTGCCCATAGTCAATTTTTTTGTCTTGCGCCAATAAATCTAAAGGCGGCAGCATATAGCCTATCCCCTCGCTATTTATGGGTAGAGCTTTTGGAACAAGCACAGGCTGAGGTTTACCATTGTCATAAATTAAAGGAGCGACTATATTAGGCTCGGGCGCAAAAATATCGCCCCCGAAAATATCAGGTTCTTGCTCTTTTTCTTTAGGTTTTTTTTCTTTTTTAGTTTCTTTTTGTTTTTCTTTTTCTTTAGTTTTTTGATCTATAATTTTTGGAGCGAGAGATTTATCAGCGCTAAATTTAGACGCTATAATTTTCTTTATTAATTTTATTACAGGAACTCTGAATAATCTTATCAACGCAAAAATAAAAATTAAAAAGCATAAAACAAAAGACAAAGTATTGCCAAATAAATTGTATAACAGCGGATAAACTTGATCGCCGAACCACCCGCCTACAACCGACATTTTGAAAACGCTTTTTAAACCTGATAGCAAAGCGGAGGCAGGCAGTAAAACCAAAATCGT
This sequence comes from Elusimicrobiota bacterium, assembly GCA_031282945.1. Taxonomy (GTDB): domain Bacteria; phylum Elusimicrobiota; class Endomicrobiia; order Endomicrobiales; family Endomicrobiaceae; genus JAITCX01. The sequence goes on along the minus strand of JAITCX010000103.1, from coordinate 274 downwards.
CCACAAAAAATCTAAACGCGAACGTTTGCGCAATGAGCTAATAACGCTTAAAACAAAAAACCATGCAAAAATAATGGGAATGAGAAAACGCGCACCGCCAAACATTAAAGACAAAAGATTGGAAAAAGCTTCGCCGAATATGCCAGATTTCTCAGGCTTCAAAAGGGAATAGGCGCTTATGGGAGCAAGTATTAAAAAAACTAATGCCCATAAATCCATGCCGCGCGAGCCGCCTTTCTTTTGTTTTTTATTCTTTTCCACATTTCGCTCCACT
>JAITCX010000089.1 GCA_031282945.1 Elusimicrobiota bacterium | reverse complement strand
ATAGAAAAGTGAAGCAAGTTGCAAGTGTCATTAGTTTTTGTTTCTTTTGAAAAAGAAATAATTTAAAATTCTTTTTATACAAGAGATTTGCCGTTGCCGTGTCTTTGTTGCTGTGTCTTTGTCTTTGTCGTGTCTTACCTTTCGGGCGCTCTTTGTTGGGTGTCTTGCGGCGTAGTGTAAGCGCCAGCTGTTTTTGTTGTTGCCGTGTCGTACTATCGCCCGCGCTCTTTTTATTTTTTAGCCTAGCGTAAGCGGCAAAGCGCTTGGTCTTTACGAGAAATTTTTTTCGCCAAGAGGGCAAGGAAACTGGAAGTTTCCTTTGCCCTCACCCAGGCGGGCGTGACAGTACGGACTGCTGTCTGTCACGTCAAGAGTAGAGTCGGCGCGGGGGCGAAAAAAATTTTCGCATGGCGCGTGGCTAAAAAATAAAAAATGAGCGCAAAACAAAAATAAAGAAATAAGTTTAAAGGGTGTTACTTTTCTGTTTCTCTTTATAGAAAAAAGAAGTAAGTTGCATGTGTCGTTAGAAGTTTTTGTTCCTTTTGCTAAAAGAAATTTCTGTCTCTCTTTTTAAAGAGAGAACAAACGTTTAATGGCCGTTAATTTTCTGTTTCTCTTTTGTAGAAAAGAGAAATAAGTTGCAAGCGTCGATAGGTTTTACCTCTCTTTTCCAAAGAGAAAATTAAGCCCTAGATTGCCGTTAGTTTTTCTGTTTCTCTTTTTTCAAAAAGAGAAATCCCCTCTTATTTTATGTATAATTAAAGAGTTATCAATAATTGTAAATAACTAATTACTAACCATTATGGATAGCGTAAAATCTTGGGGCGAAACCCTAAAATCAAAAATAAGGAGAGAGAAAATGCCAAAGTATGTCTATTTGTTTGGCGGTGGTAAGGCCGACGGAAACGGAAGTATGAGAAATTTGTTGGGCGGTAAGGGAGCAAATCTTGCCGAAATGGCTGGAAACAAAGATTTAAAACTGCCGGTTCCGCCGGGCTTCACCATCACCACTGAAGTTTGCACCTATTATTACGAACACAAAAAAACATACCCCAAAGAACTAAAAAAAGATGTTGAAACCGCCATGGCAAAAACAGAAAAAATTATGGGAAAAAAGTTTGGCGATCCAAAAAATCCGCTTTTAGTTTCTGTCCGTTCAGGCGCAAGAAGTTCTATGCCGGGTATGATGGAAACAATTTTAAATGTCGGCTTGACTTCAAAAACAATCCCCGGTTTAATTGAAAAAACAAATAATCCGCGCTTTGTCTACGACGCATACAGACGTTTGATAATGATGTATTCAGACGTGGTAATGGAAAAAGCCGCAGGCATCGAACCAAAAGATGACGAGGGAATTAGAAAACAATTAGAACGCATCATGGCCGATAGAAAAAAAGAAAAAGGAGTCACCTCCGATACAGATTTAGATGCAGACGATTTAAAATATTTGGCGCAAGCTTTTAAAGATCGGATAAAAGAAGTTTTGCAAAAAGATTTTCCAGACGATGCATATGCTCAACTTTGGGGCGCAATCAGCGCAGTCTTTGCCTCTTGGAACGGCAAAAGAGCAATCGCCTATAGAAAAATTGAAGGCATTCCAGATGCTTGGGGAACAGCTGTAAATGTGCAGGCGATGGCGTTTGGCAATATGGGACAAGATTGCGCTACCGGCGTGGCTTTTTCAAGAAATCCCGGTAACGGCGATCCCCATTTTTACGGCGAGTATCTTGTAAACGCCCAAGGCGAAGATGTCGTGGCTGGAATTAGAACCCCCGCTCCCATAAACAGCTCTTCCAAAAGCGAACACAATAAAGGCGAGGAAACTCTTGAAGAATTTATGCCGAAAATTTATAAAGAGCTTTTTGCTATCCAGAAAAAATTGGAAAAACATTATCACGATATGCAAGACATAGAGTTTACCATTGAAAATGGAAAACTTTGGATGCTCCAATGCAGAAATGGAAAGAGAAACGGTCCCGCCGCTGTTAGAATGGCGGTTGATATGGTCAAAGAAAAATTGATAACAAAAGAAGAAGCCGTTATGCGCGTCACGCCGTCTCAATTGGACGAACTTTTGCACCCTGTTATAGAAAAGGCAAGCGAACAGGCCGCGACTATTTTGGCAAAAGGGTTGCCAGCGGGTCCCGGCGCCGCATGCGGAACTATAGCTTTTTCATCTGAAGATGCAATAAATGCAAATGCCGAAGGCAAAAAAGTTATTCTCGTCAGAGAAGAGACAAACCCAGAAGATGTTGAAGGCATGCGCGCCGCCGCCGCCGTTCTCACCGCAAGAGGCGGAATGACTTCCCATGCGGCGCTTGTCGCACGCGGCTGGGGCAAATGTTGCATAGTGGGCTGCGCCGCAGTCCACGTAAATTCAGAGGAGAAAACCCTCAAGATCGGCGACAAAACTTTCGGCGTAAATGATTGGTTAACCTTAAACGGAACAAAAGGAATTGTCTATGAAGGCAAATTGCAAATGGCCGATGCAAGCGAAAATGCAGTTTTAGCTGAATTCTTGAAAATTTGCGATAAGGTTAGAATATTAAAAATTAGAGCCAATGCGGATACCGCCGCCGATGCAAAAAAAGCAAAAGAATTTGGCGCTGAAGGCATAGGTCTTTTTAGAACCGAACATATGTTCTATGGCGAAAATTCAGAGAAACCGCTTTTTGCATTGAGAAAAATGATAATCTCAAACACAACGGATGAAAGAAAAGCGGCTCTTGACGAACTGTTCCCTTTTGTTAAAGCTGCAATTAAAGAGGCTGTTGAGGCGATGGACGGATTTCCTGTAACTATCAGATTTTTAGATCCGCCTTTACATGAATTTATCCCCAGAGAACAATCCGCTAAAGAAGAAGTTGCAAAAAGCCTCGGCATAAGCATTGAGGAATTTGACAAAAGAGCGGAAAAACTCCACGAGACAAATCCTATGATGGGACACAGAGGCGTGCGCCTTGGCATAACTTATCCTGAAATTACAGAGATGCAAGCCCGTGCGATTTTTGAACTTAGCGCCGAACTTTTAAAAGCCGGCAAAAAAGTTGTTCCTGAAATTATGATTCCCGTAACTTGCTGCAAAGAGGAATTGGTAAATCAAAAAGCTATCATTGACAGAGTCTATAAAGAAGTTTTGAAAGCTCAAAATATTAAGAAAATTTCTTATTCTTACGGCACGATGATAGAAATTCCACGCGCCGCCCTTTTGGCAGACCAAATGGCTGAGGTAGCGGAATTTTTCTCTTTCGGTACAAATGATTTGACGCAGTTGTCATTTGGATTTTCGCGCGACGATGTCGGCTCATTTTTAAAGGATTATCAAGAAAAGAAAATTATTGATTTTGATCCTTTTCAAACCATTGACGCCGCCGGCGTTGGAAAACTTGTAGACATAGGCGTAAAACTTGGAAGAGGAGCAAGACCCGGAATGAAAATCGGCATTTGCGGAGAACATGGCGGCGACCCAAAATCAATTGAATTCTGCCATAATGTTGGAATGACTTATGTTTCCTGCTCGCCGTTTAGAATTCCTATCGCAAGGCTTTCGGCCGCCCAAGCGGCAGTAAACTCTGCGAAAAATCAAAAAACAGCGGCTAAAAAAGTTAAAGCCCCTGCCAAAACAGCAGTTAAAGTTAAAGCTAAAACAAAGAAAAAATAAGAAGGAGCTTGATGCGCCCAAATTATTTGGGCGCATCATAATTTTATATCAATGAAAACAATAATTCTGAGTTTATTTATAATTTTTGCCGCAGGCGTCAACGCTCTTTTTGCGCAAGGCCTTGAGGTTGTAATTTCTGATCAAAAACAACAAGTAGAGCAAATTCCTTTTGTGCGCATTGACATACAGAATCCAATATTTTCCCCCACAGCGCATCTCTTTGCTGGAGTAATATTTTTACCGCAAGTTGAAAATATAAAAAGAATTAAGGAATGGACATTAATTATAAAAAATGAATCGGATATGGAAGTTGCAATTTTAAAAGGCAAGAGAGAAATTCCCGCTCAAATCGTGTGGGATGCGCTAGATACAAAATCAAAACCTCTGCCTGACGGAATATATTCTTATGAGTTTACGGTGGACGAGGGCGACGGCGTGCACGTTGCAAACGGAACGGACATCACAATAATTTCCCAACCTCCTAAAATAACTATTGAGCTTGTAGACGATATATACTTTTTAGATTCCGCCAAAAGCAAAATATCAAACTCTATAAATATAAATGTAATATGCGAAAGTCCAGTCAACATAGATTACGGCCGCTCATTTTTATCTGTAATAAATTTTAACTCCAAAGAAGTAAAATTTTTTAATCTTAAGGAAAGTTCCAGCCAAACTTTTGTTTGGGACGGAATAGACGATACCTATAATATAGTTCTGCCAGCAGGAAGTTATAAAATTATCGCAACAGCTTTTGACGCCGCAGGAAATATGGGACAAGACAGCGCAGACTTTTTAATTGTAAACCAACCTCAAAAACCAGCGGTACAAACGCCGCCTGTGCCTCAAAGAGCCGCCGCGCCCCAAGAAAAAGCCGTTTCCGCAGTCAGCGCAAGTTCTGCGGCGGCGACAAGCGTTCAACCAAAAAATGTAACGCCGGCGCCGAAAGCTCAAGCCCAAACTCAAACTCAAATTACAGAGCGTTATCACAGAGTATACTTTGATTTGGCAAAAACGCAGCTTTCGCCCGAAGCGCAAAACTTAATTGAGGCTATTGCCGTTTATGCAAAACAAAACAATGCATCGCTTCGCATTGACGGATATACAGACAATACGCCGCAAGAAACAGCTATAAAAAATTTAGCGGCAAACCGCGCCCAAGCTGTAAAAAATTATCTCGTTGACACATTGAAATTTCCCGCAGATAAAATTAAAACTGTTTGGCATCCGACCCCGCAAAAAAGCGCAGATACAAACCGCCGAGCGCGCATTGAAATCATAAAATAAAAAGGAGGATTTGATGAGCTGGGCGAGACGATTTTATATTTTCTTTTTATTTTCTTTTATACTTTTTGTTATTTTAGCGATAGTCTATATTGCGGCTGTTAAAATTTATTTTACAAATGCCAGACTCTCGGCTTGGACGCATA
>JAITCX010000139.1 GCA_031282945.1 Elusimicrobiota bacterium | reverse complement strand
ATGTTTCCGTCTTTTAATGTGATGTTTATAAACCTCGCCCCAAACAATAGGCGCGCCGCCGCCAGTTCAACTTATTTAACAAGCTGGGATCTGGGTATTGGAATAGGCATAATTGTGGGAGGCCAACTGATAGACCTTTTGGGAATTTCTTCAATTTACGGTTTTGCCGCTTTATCTTGCGTAATTGCCGTGGGATATTTTGTGGCAATTACAAGCGGCTATTTTATGAAAAATAAATTGAGATAATTGGAGATAAAACGCTATGAAATTTTTATTCGCATTACAGTATGTTTTGGAAAAATTTCCAAATTTTTTGCAAAAATTTTGACGCTCTGTTTTGGTTTTCCCGCCGAGATATTGTCTACAAAACATTTATTTAAATTATCATATATTTGATCTATAGTAATATCAATCGGTTTAAATTTAAAAGGCGTTAAAACTTGCACTCTATCTCCTTTTTTTAGTTTATGGCAAATTTCTATTTCTAAAAAATCTTCGGAGCTATTTATAATATACCCTGCATTGCGCCAATCGCTTTTGCTTGCGGTGTCCTCATAATCTTGGGCGTATTCGTCGGGCTGTCCGTCAAAAAATCCTAAAGTGTAGCCGCGGTTTTGCAAGGTTTGCAATTCATCCATATACGGTTTATAACTCCAAGTTTGGGGATTTAAAAAATAATCGTCTATTGCATTTCTATAAACGCGGGCGGTTTGAGCGGTATAATAAGGACTTTTTGTTCTGCCTTCAATTTTTAATGCATTAAACTGCGCCGCTAAAATTTTATCCAATTTTGGCATAAGGCATAAATCTTTTGAATTCATTATATAAGACCCGCGCTCGTCTTCAAACATCTCCAAATTTTCTTGCGGCCGCAGCTCTTCAGTTAAAACCAATTTGCTTTTATATTTCCACCTGCAGCTATGCGCGCATTGGCCTGCATTAGCGCTTCTGTTTGCCATAAAAGCGCTCATTAAACATCTGCCTGAATAGCTTATACACATTGCGCCATGCACAAAAATTTCAAATTTTAAATTTGGAACTTCTTGTTTTATTTGCAAGCTTTGCAAAAAAGTTGTTTCTCGTCCTAAAACGCACATTTTTGCGCCTAAACTTTGCCAAAATTTTGCCGTCAAACTTGAACAAACATTGGCTTGCGTTGAGATATGCAGCGGGATATCGGGGAGGCGGTTTTTTAGGTAAATAAAAACTCCGGGATCTGAGACAATTATTCCGTCAGGGCGCATATCCTCTATGAGTTCTGCGCTTTGATTTAATCTTTCCATATCGGAGTTTTTTGAAAAAATGTTTAATGCAAAATAAATTTTTTTCTCATGGGAGCGTGCAATCTTAAAGCCTTGGTATAGATCATCTATTGGAAATTTTGTTCTAGCTCTTAAACTCATAGCTGGCGCGCCTACGTACACGCTGTCGGCTCCATATAAAAAAGCGGTTTTGAGGCAATCCAAATTTCCGGCAGGAAGCATGAGTTCGGGTTTTGCGGGGCTTTGGAGATTATAATTTTTTGTCATGATAGTCCTAAATTTTATTGATAATTTTTTTTGTATATTTAATTATATTAAACTTAAAGCGGAGTTAGTGTTTTTTATAAAAGTCTAGGGCTTTTTATTTTTTTTGTATAATAAATAAAATACCAAATATATAAAAATTGGAGGAAATAATGAAGCAAATACATTCCAGCGTTGTGGTGGATAAAGACGCGGTTATAGAAGATGGAGTGGAGATCGGACCTTATACAATTATCGGTCCTAAAACAACAATACAAAGCGGCACAAAAATACATGGCCAAGCTGTTATTGAATATGCAAATATAGGAAAGAATTGCGAGATATTTAATTTTTCATCTATTGGTAAAAGACCGCAGGATTTAAAATATCAGCAGGAGGAAACTTTTGTTTCCGTTGGGGACGGCACGACTGTGCGGGAAGCGGTAACAATAAACCGCGGCACTGCGGCGCTTGGCAAAACAGTTGTGGGTAAAAACTGTTTATTGATGTCTTGCGCGCATGTGGCGCATGACTGCGTTTTAGGAGACGGCGTGATAGTTGGTTACTCCACTGGTTTGGCGGGGCATGTTGAGGTGGGAGACGGCGCGATTTTTAGCGGCGGCTGCGGCGTGCATCAGTTTTGCAAAATAGGAAAACATGCAATGATAAGCGGCGGGGCGAAAGTTGTTATGGATGTAATTCCATACGCTACAGCGCATGGGGACAGAGCGGTTTTGGTGGGCTTAAATATCGTCGGAATGAAAAGAAGCAAAATGAAACTTTCCGAGATAGATCAAGTAAAAGCCGCCTATAAAATTTTGTTTAGTTCAAAATTAATTTTAGCCGATGCCTTGAAAAAAATTGATGAAATAGATTCCCCTTTTGTAAGAGAAATTTCCGATTTCATAAAACACTCTAACCGAGGAGTTATGCGGCCATGATAGATAAAACTGCAATAATAGATAAAGCCGCAAATATTGATTCAAGCGTTTGCATTGGACCCAATACAATAATTGGAGCCGATGTTGCCATAAAAGCAAATGTGATAATCGGCCCAAACTGCGTCATAGATCATTGCCAAATAGACGAGGGCTGCAAAATTTCTTGCGGAGTAGTTTTGGGAGGGGACCCTCAGGATTTAAGTTATAAAGATGAACCTTCAAAAGTATATATAGGATCGCAAACGGTTTTGCGGGAATTTGTGACGATAAACCGCGGGACAGCCAAAACTTTAAAAACGGTTATCGGCAAGAATTGTTTTTTTATGGCCTATACCCATGCCGCCCATGACGATGTAGTCGGCGACAATGTGATTTTGGCAAATTATGCGGCATTGGGGGGGCATGTTGAAGTTGGAAGCAATGTTTTTTTAGGCGGGCATGTGGGCGTGCATCAGTTTTGCAAAATTGGGCGCGGCGTGATGGCGGCGGCAGGCACAATTGTGACGATGGATATTGTGCCTTTTGCAATGTGCGGCGGGTATAGAGCGGTAATAGAAGGATTAAATATTGTGGGGATGAGGCGTTTAAAAATGGCGGCCGCCGACATTGCCCAAATAAAACATATTTATAAAATTCTTTTTTCGCAAGGGTTATTATTAAAAGATGCTGTGGGCGAAATTGAAAAATTGGATTCGCCTTTTGCCAAGGAAATTTTAGAGTTTATAAAGCGTTCAGGACGCGCGCTTGCAAGGCCGAAATAATGCAAGAAAATATTGAACAAAATTCTCAAAATATTGGACTTATTGCAGGAAACGGCCGTTTTCCTTTTTTGGCAGCCCAAGGCATAAAAAATGCAGGCAAAAGAGTTGTATGCGTTGCGCTTAAAGAGGAAGCCGATCCAAGTTTAGCGCAAGTTTGTGATGAGATATATTTTATATCTATCGGGAAATTTCAAAAAATTTTAGATGCTTTTAAAAATAGCGGCGTTAAAGAAGTGATCATGGCTGGGCAGGTAAAACATGTGACGATTTATGCGGCTATAACAATGGACTGGCGCGCTATAAAAGTTATGGCGAGTTTAATAAACAAAAAGACCGATACAATGCTTGAAACTTTTGGGCGGGAACTTGAAAAAGAACAAATGCGTTTAATTTCGTCTACCGCTTTTTTAAAAGAGTTTATGGCAAAAAAAGGTTTGATTGCGGGCAAACCGCTTTCGCAAACAGAACAAGCGGACGCTGAATTTGGATTTAAAACGGCCAAAGCGGTTGCGGGATTGGATATAGGCCAGACGGTTGTGGTTAAAGACACATCGGTTTTGGCTGTTGAATCTGTGGAGGGGACAGACGAGTGCATAAGGCGGGCTGCAAAACTTGGCGGCAAAGGAATTGTGGTGTGCAAGGTGGCAAAACCCAATCAAGATTTTCGTTTTGATGTGCCGGTAATCGGTCCGCGCACAATTGAAACTTTAAAAGAAAACAAAGCGCGCGCTATGATAATAGAGGCGGATTCCACGCTTATTTTGGATGCCGATGAGACGGCGCAAAAAGCTAAACAAGCCAACGTTACCATAATAGCTCTATGAAAAAGCAAATGGATAAATCCGTTTGCTTTCTTTTTATAAAGGAATTTTTAATAAAGCGCAATTTGCTGTAAAATGAAAGTAAGAGGGAGTTTTATGATGCAAAATGAAGTATTGTCTGCGCAAATAGAAGAATTGATTACGCAAGCCATAGACACGCATGTCCACAGCGCTCCAAGTTATTTCCCAAGATTATTTGACGATTTGCAATTAAGGCAGGATATTCTCAACTCGCCGATGACAGGAGTTGTTTTGAAATCTCATGGGCAAGCTACGCCTGAGCGCGCCTATATTGGAAATAAGCTTGCCGCCCGAGAAGTATTTTTTGGTTCTATAACTTTAAACCTTTTTAACGGCGGCATAAATCCTGTTGCGGTTGAAGCTGAATTATTGATGGGCGCAAAAATTGTGTGGTTTCCAACAATTCATGCGGCAAACCATATTAAATTTTACGGTGGGTCAAACTATAAAAACATGAAAACTACGCATGCTTTACCCGATATAAAAGAGGGGATAAAAATTATTGATAAAGACGGTAAGCTTTTACCCGAGGTAGATGAAGTTTTAACGGCGGTAAAAAAATATGACGCTTGCGTTGCAACGGGGCATATGTCCATAGAGGAAAGCGTTTTATTGTGCAGACGGGCTTTGGCTTTAGGGATAAAAAAAGTTGTTTTGACGCATCCAGATTTTGAAACTCAAAGAGTTCCCGTGCCGTTGCAAGCGGAGCTTGCGAAAGAAGGCGTTTTTATTGAAAAGACCGCTTTAAATGTTAGGTGGAAAAGCATAACGATGGCGGATATGGCAAAAAGTATTTTAGATATAGGAGCGGTTCACTGCATTATCTCTACAGATTATGGGCAAGTAACAAGCCTGTCTATTCCACAGGGGATGCGGGAATATGTATCGGATCTTTTAAACAATGGAATTGCAAAAGAGGATATAGAGATTATGTTAAAGAAAAATCCAAGAAAAATCTTGGACATCAAGGGGGATTAAAGCATGGCTTTTTTGTCAAAATTAATTCGGACATCGGCATTTAAGAGAACAATTATATCTATTGTATTGGGTTTTATTATAACTTTGCTATGCATTAATTTAGAGCTTCCAAGACGGGCGGATATAAAAAATATTTTTAATGCTCAAACTATAATAAGCGGGCTAAATATTGGTCAAATGGGCAATGAGATAATTTTTGAAAGCGCTGATAAGAAAGTTGAAATAGAAAACAATGCGCAGTGGTTTAAAAATGCTGAGGGGCAAATAGGTTCAGTTGTCATTATAAAAGATGTAGGTAGTAAATGGAAACAGAAAACTTTGCAAGCAAAAATTATTGGAGACGGCAATCTTGAGATAAAACTTTCTGGACTTTATGAGAACTTTTCCGATGATCCCGTTATTTTTGTGTCTTATCAAAATTTTAAAATAGACGGCAAAGAACTTTTTGAAGGAGTAAAAGAGGGGCGTAATGATAAGGATGAGTTGATATTTAAAATTCCGGTTAAAAATGGTCAAGAACTTGAGATAAGTTTTGAATATAAAAACGGCGTGACTTTTTATACTATTGTATCTCAAAATGCGGCATTTCTAAATTTATGGCTTATATTATTTATATTTGTGTTTTTGATACTAAAAATTATGCGAAAATAGTTTTTTGGAAAGTTTTAAATGTAGTGCAAAAATTTTGTAAGGAGAGTTTATGACAACAGCAGTTATTGGTTATCCAAGAATTGGCGCAGAACGCCAATTGAAATTTGCAACGCAAAGATATTGGGCGGGAGA
>JAITCX010000084.1 GCA_031282945.1 Elusimicrobiota bacterium | reverse complement strand
TTTTATAAAATTTATTAACCGGATTATTATTTTTTGGGGTTTTTTTTGTTAAAAAAAACCATACAATTCCCAAACCATTTAAAACCCCCCCCCCCCCCCCCCCCCCCGTCATCACTTTAAATCCTGCCTTTTCAAACTCCTCTTTCTCGGCCACTTGCGTCCTCCTTGAAACCGCTTTTTAATTTTTCAAGCAACTCATTTCTTGAAATTTTTATATTTTTACACAATTGTAAAATCATATTTTCCTTAACTTGTTTAAGCCAAAAACCTGACGGCAAATTAAAAAAATGCATGATTTCATTGCCGTTTAAAATACGATCGTTTATAAAGAGTTCGTCCTTTTGCTTTAAAAATTCTATTCTCTTTTTTAAAGCTGCAAAATCAAATTTTTGCGAAAAAATTAATTGGGCAAAATCTAAAACATTTGCAAAATTTTTGCCGCAAGAATAAACCATAAATCTAATTTTTTCATCGCTAAAACTTACCTTTAAATTTGCTTGCGCAAAAAAAAGTTCAACGTTTTTTAGGATATCTAAAATTTCATAAATTGTGGACTTAGGAATTTTTAAACCTTTTAAAATTATTTCTACATTTTCTTTTTCTTTAAATGGATATAAAAAAGCGCACATTCTTAAAACAAAATTTTGCGGCGTTTTATCTAAAATTTCAAATTGTTTTTCATCTATACTTTTTGCAATTTCAGCTCTATTAAAACGTTTAAAAATAATTTCAATTAAATTTAATTTATTTAATGTTTCAAAAAGTTTTGCAGGTTTTTGGCAAAGCAAAATTTTTATTATTTCATCCCTAATTCTCTCAGGCGAAACAATAGAAATCCTCTGCACAGTTTTGCTAAGCGCGGTAAAAGTATGAGGTTCGATTGGAAAATCTAATTGCCCGCTAAACCTTATTGCCCGCAAAATCCTCAATGGATCTTGATTAAAAATAAACTCCGCATTTTCTGGATCTGTTACCCTTAAAATTTTATTTTTAATATCCTCTATACCCATTTTGGTTAAATCCAATATTTCGCCGTCAGAGATTTTTAAAAATAATGCATTGACAGTAAAATCCCGTCTAATTGCATCTTGTTTTATTGTGCCTAGAGTTGTATGGGGATTTCTGGACTGATTTGTATAGACTTCTTTTCGCGGCATTACAAACTCAATTTCTTTTTCATCAATTAAAAGTTTTGCCGTGCCGAATTTTTCAAAAACAACAAGACTAGAGGAAGGATATTTTTTATGCAAATATTGCGCTAAAAAAATACCGGGATTTTGGCAGGAAGCGGGAGCTGGTTTGTCCAAAAAAAAATTTTTTGGACAAACCATTATATCCATATCTTTTGGTTCTTTTTTCAAAATTAAATCTCTTACAAAACCGCCCACAATAAAACTTTCTAAATTATTTTCTCTTGAGGATTTATCAATTTTTTCTATAACAGAAATAAACTTTTGCGGGAAATTTAATTTCATTTAACTCTATCGTCTATCCCTAATATCCCTATCTTTTGCAATTTCAACGCTGACTTTCTTGCCTCTGATATTGCTTGCGTTTAAAGCATCCATAATTGTTTGCGCATATTCGCTTGGCACTTCCACAAAAGAGAAGGCGTCAAAAAGTTTTATATTGCCGATAAGATCGGCATTGATACCCGTTTCGCCGCTTATTGCGCCGACAAAATCCCCCGCTCTTATTTTGTCTTTTTTTCCAACGCTTATAAAAAGTCTTGTCATGCCGCCTTGCGGGGCATTTTTAACTTCTGGTTTTTGTTCCAAAATATTTTGGTCTTGACCGAACTTCATTTTCAAGAGAGCCGCCGCAACATCTAAAGAAGTTACATCATCGGAAATAAATGTATTGATCATTCTGGCATATTTATCTAAATTTTCATCGTTTAAATGTTGTCTCACAGATTCCAAAATTGCAATAGCTCTTATATTTTCCACCTCTGAAAGCGTTGGAATATTTTTTCTAATTATATTTGCTTTTGTATATTTTTGAATTTCGCGCAGCTCAAAAATTTCTTTTCCCGAAGCAAAAGAAAAAGCCTTGCCGCTTTTGCCCGCTCTGCCGGTACGGCCGATACGGTGGACATAATTTTCATTGTCTTTTGGCACATCAAAATTAAAAACAATATCTATATTTTCTATATCCAAACCTCTTGCCGCAACATCTGTTGCAACTAAAATTTCTATATTTAGATTTCTAAATTTAGATAATACCCTCTCACGTTGGCTTTGATTCATATCCCCATGAATTGCATCGGCTTTATAACCGCGCAGCTGCAAATTTTTTGCAACTTCGTCCGCTTTTCTTTTTGTATTACAAAACACCAAAGAAAGTTTTGGATCATACATATCCAAACATCTGCTAAGCGCTTCAAGTTTTTGATGTTCTCTAACATCAAAATAATATTGTTCTATAGACGGCACAGTCAATTTATGCGATGCAATTTTTATTGTCTGCGGATGATTTTGATATTTCTTTGTAAGTGCCAAAAACTCTTTGGGCATGGTGGCTGAAAAAAATACAGTTTGCCTCTCTGTCGGCAAAGACTTCAAAATCTCTTCTATATCATCTCTAAATCCCATATCCAACATTTCATCGGCTTCATCTAAAACCAAAATTTTTGTCTGGTCCAATTTTAATGTACGGCGTTTTAAATGATCCAAAACTCTGCCCGGCGTTGCCACAACAATCTGCACTCCCTTTGCCAAAGCCGCTATTTGTCTTTGTATCGGCTGGCCGCCGTAAACTGCAACAATATTTATGCCGCGTTTATATTTTGCAAAAAGTTTTAATTCGTCTGTGGCTTGAATAGCCAATTCCCTTGTGGGACATAAAATCACAGCCTGCACATTTTTATTTTTTGTATCTATTTTTTCTAAAATAGGAATTCCAAAAGCCGCCGTTTTTCCCGTCCCAGTTTGAGCCTGCCCAATAATATCAATGCCTTCCAACATACGCGGAATAGCAAGCGTTTGTATCGGCGTAGCTTCCTCAAAACCTAAATCCATTACTGCTTTTAAAATTTCATTGGATAAACCCAATTGATTAAATTCTACTGTATTCATAATTCTCCTCTTTTATTTAAACTACATTTTTATTGCTTTAAAATCTCTTTTACATCCTCTATATTTATATCCGTATCCGCGCATCCGTCTCTGCTAAGCGCAACAAATTGCACTGCAATTTTCTTATCCTTCAACAATACAAACGCCTCTTTGCCCTCAAAAAAACAAGCCGCCCCCACAACCGCTTCTGGTTTTATCTCATCTATAATCTTTAAAATAGCGCGCCCGCCTTTTAAAATAAAAAGTTCTCTATAACCCAAACTTTTTGCCATTTCATAAATTTGTCCAATTTTACATCCCCCGCAGCAAGCGCAAATATAATAACTGCCATGCTCAACGGCTTTACAAACTTTTACATTGCGCATGCAATGGGGCATAAAAATTACTCGCTTGCCGACAGGCGTGTTAATAAAACTTTTAGCAAAAATTTTATTTTGTTTTTGTGTGAACTTTTTATAGTTTTCTATTTTTGAAGTTTTATTTTTACATAAATTCATAACCTTACTCTTTGCTTTGGGCAAAAGCGTTTTCTAAATCTTTTTGCAAATCGCAAGCATTTTCTATTCCCAC
>JAITCX010000151.1 GCA_031282945.1 Elusimicrobiota bacterium | reverse complement strand
GCTCAATAGAACCTTCTCTTTCTACAAATCTTGCCTCAAGCATTAGACGGCTAAAACCATCTAAACTTGTAATTAAATACCATTTACTTAAAGCATGCGGCGCAAATAAATGATGGCTGCTGTCATGTTGAATAAGTTCTCCAATATTATTTGTTAAAACACTTCTATCGTGCGCTTTGTTGTGCTTTGAAATGTTTTTGCAGCGCCCTAAACTCTTTGCTCTGTTTATTATCGTTTGCACAGAGACTTTTAAATTATTTTTCTTTAATATTTCTTGAGCAATTAAACTATAATTATAGCGATGTATCGGCGTATGTACATCCTTAATGATATCGTGTTGTTTTTGAAGATGTGAAACAATTAGATTATTCGTTTCTTCTTCTAGTTTATTTGTAATCCTTTTCCTTTTATACTCTATATTGAAACCCTCTGTATCTCTACGATATTGTTTTAACAATCTAAAAAAATGTGTTCTTTTTATTGATAATATTTCTTCTAATGCCTCTCGTTTCAATTTCCCTTGCTCATATTTTTTAAACATCTCTTTTACTTGCTTGTTATCAAATCTTTTATGCACTTGTTTCATTTCTTAAACCTCCTTTATAGGTTTAAGATATTGTAATATTGTAGTCTCATTTTAAATTTGAAATCTTGCATTTTCCTGTCTCATTTTAAAATTGAAATAACAATAAAGCCCGCCCCTCTTGTCAACTTAAAAAAAATTTGGTATACATATTAAACTTTGCTCTATTTTTTAGTTTTTAAAATAGGGCTAAACTTTTGGCCTGCCAAAAGAAATCCAAAAAGGAGATATAATAAATGAATTATGAAAGTACCTTTATTTGCGCCCCTGATTTACCCACCGAGAAAGTAGAAGACCTCACAACAAAAGCCTCAAAAGTTATTGAAAATTCCAAAGGACAAGTAAAAACAATTCAGCAGCTCGGCAAAAAGAAACTGGCTTATCCCATCAACAAATTTCGCGAAGGTTCCTATGTCTACATGGAACTGGAAGGCAGCGGCGAAATGGTGAGCGCCCTTGAAAACTTTTTTAAGTTCACCGACGGCATCATGAGATACCTAACTGTCAAGGTTGAAAAGAAAAAAGCGGCGGCTAAACCAGTAAGCGCCCCTGCCCCAAGTCCAAATTCAATACAGGCGCCAAGCGCCGTGGAGGCAAAAAATGAACCAGCAACAGAGCAATCTCCGTCTTCCTGAACAAAATCTTGTTTTATTGGTCGGCCGCGTCACCCACGATTCAGAACTGCGTTTCACTACAGCCGCAGGCAGACCTGTCTGCTCATTTGACATCGCAATGAGCCGCCGTTACCTAGATCCAACTACAAATGAATGGAAAGATTCTGATCCAGTTTATGTGCCGATTGTTGTGTGGGGCGATATGGCGCAGCGTTGCGGAGAACGGGCAAAAAAAGGCGCTCCCGTCTGCATTGAAGGACGCTTGCAGTCCAGCTCTTGGGAAGATAAAGAAACCAGAAAAAAAAGAACTAAATTGGAAGTAGTAGCATCCAGAGTGCAATTTTTAGCTAAAAATGTAATAGGCGGACAAGGCCAAGCGCCAGTTTCAGAAACTATCGGCGCAAGACCGGCAGCCGCTCAAAATTATCAGCCCCCTTCAATAGAAGGCGGCGACGATGAAGATATACCATTTTAAATTTTTGGAGGATATAAACAATGGCGTTTGCAAAGAAACCAACAGGAAAATATAATAAAGATAGAGGCGCAAAACCCGACGGGCATGGCGGGAGATTTAAAAAAGGCATGATGGTAAGAAAAAAAGTCTGCCGATTCTGCTGTGAGAAATTGGAAATAGATTATAAAAATACCAGCCTTTTACGTTCCTATATGACAGAAAGCGCAAAAGTGCTTCCAGCTAGAGCGACCGGGACTTGCGCAAAACATCAGCGCGCCTTGGATAGAGCGATAAAACGCGCTAGAATTTTGGCAATGCTGCCCTTTAGCGTAGTAAATCAATAATTTTGGAGGCTGTATGAAAGTTATTTTAAGATACGATATAACAAATGTAGGACGTCAAGGCGACGTAAAAGATGTTTCGGCGGGTTATGTGAGAAACTATCTCATCCCCAAAAAACTTGTTATGGAGGCAAATGCCAGAAATTTAAAAGTTTGGGAACGTGAGAAATCCAAAATGGAAAAAGTCAGACAAGAAGTTATAGACAAAGCTAAAGAATTGGCGCAACAGCTGGAAACTCAGGAATTTCAGGTTCATGTGAAAATTGGCGACAATGGAAAAATATTTGGGTCTGTAACACATGCGACATTGGCGCAGATATTTGCCGAAAACGGCTTTGAAGTTAATAAACACGATATTTTGTTAGCTGCAAACATTAAAGAATTGGGCTCTTATGAAATCAATGTGAGATTGCATCCTGAGGTCAGCGCTAAAGCGAAGTTTATAGTTATCGGCGACAAAGAATAAATATTTTTTCTTTTGGATTTTAAAAAAGTATATAGTTTATGATGCCCCTCCATCCAAACAAATGTTTGGGCGGCGGGGCTTTTTTAAAGTAAAGCAGAATCTTTACAATAAGAAGGAGCAGGATGCGATGAAAAGATTTATAATTATTATCTCTTTTTGTTTTTTTGCGGCGAGCGCCAATTCAGACGATATTAAAATTACGCGCGTCAAAAATTTTTTGCCTCAACCGCAAATAGACAGAATTTTCCCAATGCCTGTAGATTCGCCTGATTATGATGAAGCGGTTCTTCCAAACGACGCCGTGCAGTTTATAACCTTTAAAGACCAAGGTTATATTTTGGTTTTTCCTTCAAAAGTTGAGGATTTCGAGCTTTATATAAACAATATAAAAATTGATACTTTGGCATTAAAAAAAGAAAAAATCAATAAAATAGATATTTCTAAAATTTCAAAAAACGGCATAAATACAATAGAAGTTTATAATGTTGTGGGCGGAGGCGAAGTGCGCGTTCAAGCTCCGTATGCGGAAGTTTTAGAGGATTTGCAAACATATAAAGACAGCCTAAGTTTTAAGCTCATAGACGACATTATCAACTCAGAAGTTGACGGCGGGTTCCCCTCAGCGCAGTTGATTGTTATAAAAGACGGCAAAGTCATAAAAAAAACTAATTATGGTTATATAAATAATTTTGACGAGCATGGCCAACCTTTAGAAAAATCTAAAAAAATCCCAGTTGAATATAATACGCTTTTTGATCTTGCAAGCAATACAAAAATGTATGCCACAAATTTTGCAATTCAACATTTGGTCTATGAGGGAAAAATTGCAGTAGACGATTTGGTCAGCAAATATATAGACGGATTTTATGACAAAGAAACTGATTTAATTAAAGGTAAAGATACATTGACCATCCGCGATCTCTTAAGCCATCAAAGCGGTTTTGCTCCCGGCGTAAACGCTTATTTGCGCGCCAAAAACGGACTCGGATTAATTGCCATGCCAAAAAATAGACAAGAAATGCAGCAGCTTCTTGTCAATGCCCCGCTTGTGAGTTCCCCGAGGAGCAAAGCGGTTTATTCGGATATAGATTTTATTTTGTTGGGGCTTATCGTGGAAAAAGTTACGGGCAGAGATCTGGACGATTATGCCAGAGCGACTTTTTATAGTCCGCTAAAACTAAGGAATATTTCTTTCACGCCGCTTAAAAACGGTTTTGGTAAAAGGTCTATTGCCGCCACAACAATTTCAAGTTCAACCGATCAAAGAGGCAATGTCGTTTGGGGAGTTGTGCAGGATATCACTTCCTATTTGATGGGGCAGGTGGCAGGCCATGCCGGGCTTTTCTCAAATGCAACGGATCTTGGATACTTGGCGCAGGTTATGCTAAACGGCGGCGGATACGGTCAGCTAAAGTTTTTTGATTTGCCCACAATTGAGGAGTTTACCGCCTCGCAAAACTTAAACGACACTTTCGCTCTCGGGTGGCGCAAACAGGGTCCCCGCTTTAAATATGCAAATATGTTTGGACCTTTTGCCAGTATGAACGCTTTCGGCCACTCCGGATGGACGGGCACGCTGACCGTTATAGATCCCGACAATAATCTCGTGATAGTTCTTTT
The DNA here is from genome assembly GCA_031282945.1 of Elusimicrobiota bacterium. Classification (GTDB taxonomy): domain Bacteria; phylum Elusimicrobiota; class Endomicrobiia; order Endomicrobiales; family Endomicrobiaceae; genus JAITCX01. The sequence goes on along the minus strand of JAITCX010000151.1, from coordinate 3,116 downwards.
AACTTCAAAGAAAAATGCGCTGCCTATCGCCGCGGGCGTCACCAATGGGGACAGATACATAACCGGAAAATATTCCGCAGTCGCCGCTTTAGTTTACGCCGCTTTTATAGACGATTCTAAAGATGCAAATGAAAGCCGCATCGCAGATTTGATAAGAGAAAAACAAAAACAAATTGAACTAAAACCTAATAATAATAATGTCGCAAATATTTTGTCGCTTGAAGCTTTAATTGAAGCGCAAGCTAGGTTTCTGGGGTATTAAATGGTAAAAAAAAATATAGATAAAACTCTCATTGAAAAACTCCCGCCTCAATCTATAGATACCGAAATGGCATTGCTGGGAGCCATGATGATAGAGCGCGAAGCCGCTATAAAAGCTATGGAATTTGTTAGGGCGGGCGATTTTTATAAAGAACTCCATAGAGATATTTTTACAGCTATCAGCGAGTTGACCGATAAAAACCAAAAGGTTGATATTGTGCTTTTGGCGGAAAAACTTTCTAAAAATGTTTTATTTATAGACGAGGGCGCCGCATTTTATTTAACCTCATTGATAGATACCGCCCAGACTGCCGCAAATGTTGAGGCCTATGCTCAAAATGTCAGAGAGAAATCTCTGCTAAGACAGTTAATTTCTCAAGGTTCAAAAATTGTAACGCAGGCTTATAATGAAGCCGACAAACCTGAAATTATTTTAGATCAAGCGCAGGCGGATTTTTTAAATCTCTCTCAAAGCGCAACGGAAAAAACTATTGAAAAAATTGGAGCTTTTGCAAATTCAACTTTAGAGCATTTAGCGAAACTCCATGAAAATAAACATGATGTGCCGGGTTTAAGCACGGGATTTATAGAGCTGGATAAAATTACAAGCGGGCTTCAAGATTCGGAACTTATAATTATAGCGGCGCGGCCTTCAATGGGAAAAACTTCTTTTGCCCTAAACATTGCAGAAAACGTTGCAATCGCCCGCAACCCCGGCGTTCCAACTTTGATTTTCTCTTTAGAAATGTCGGCTGAAGAATTGATGAGGAGAATGCTGTCGTCTGTGTCGGGCGTCGCATTGCAAAATTTAAGAAATGGAAATTTCAATAAAACAGATGCATGGCTGAGCATAACAAAAGCGATGAGCCGCATTTCAGAGGCGCCGATTTATTTGGATAAAAGTTCTATGGTAAATATTATGGAACTGCGCGCTAGGGCGCGGCGTATGAGCATGGAACTAAAAAACCAAGGAACGCCCCTGGGATTGATAATTATAGATTACTTGCAAATGCTGGTGGGAACGGGCAGATACGGGTCTGATAAAGTAAATGAAGTTGGAGAAATTTCGCGCTATCTCAAGGCGCTTGCGAAAGATTTGAAAGTGCCGATAGTTGCGCTTTCGCAATTAAACCGCTCCTCTGAAAAAAGAGGCACAAAAGACAATAGGCCTGTTTTGTCAGACCTGCGCGACTCGGGCGCCATAGAACAAGATGCGGATGTGGTAGCCTTTATCCACCGCGATTGGTATTATGATAGAACAAATGTAGATAAAGAACATCAGGCCACGATTATTGTTGCTAAACAGAGAAACGGCCCGACGGGCGATGTGACATTGGAGTTTGACGGCAGTCTCACGAGATTTAATAATGCTTCAATGCACCGAGAATAATAGAGGTTTGATGTGAAAGAAAATATGCTCATTGAAATAGATAGAAAAGCGTTTTTATTTAACCTCAAGCAAGTAAAAAATGCAGCAGGCGGTAAAAAAATATTTGCAGTTGTTAAGTCAAACGCCTATGGGCATGGCGCGGTTGAACTTGCAAGAGAGGCAAGCCGTTTCGGCGTTTGGGGTTTTGCCGTCAGCAATACGCAAGAAGCTATACAATTGCGGCAGGCAAATTTAAAAGAACAAATTTTAGTTTTAGGGGCCTCTAACATTAAAGATATTTTTAGAGATGCTTTAAAGTTTAATTTTATGCCGACTCTTTCAGATTTTTCTGATTTAGACGCCGCTCAAAAATTGGGCGCCGCTTTAAAAAAGAATTTAAAGTTTCATTTGGCGGTGGATACGGGGATGGGGCGCATTGGGCTTTGGCATGAAAATGTTTTTGCTTTGATAGATAAAATTGCAGATTCAAAATATTTAAAACTGGACGGGATATACACGCATTTTTCAACCGCCGATACCGACAGAAAGTGGTTGAATAAACAGACCGCCGACTTTGAAAAAATTGTTTTATATGCCCGGCAAAAAGGTCTAAAGTTTATTGCGCATGCCGCAAATTCCGCGGCGATTTTTAAAGACGCTAAAACGCATTTTGATGCGGTGCGGCCCGGGATTTGTTTATATGGGTTAAAGCCTTTTGAGAAATATGAAAAGAAGGTTTTGCTCAAACCTGTATTAAGCTGGAAAACGAAAATCGCTCTTATAAAAGATTTGCCAAAAGGCGCAAGCGTCAGTTATGGCAGAACTTTTATTGCAAAAAAACCGCTGCGCATTGCCGTTTTGCCGGTGGGATATTGGGACGGCTACAGCCGAGCATTGTCAGGCATTTCTAAAGTTTTGATAAACGGGCATTTTGCAAAAGTGTTGGGACGTATAACAATGAATATGACAATAGTTGATGTTACGAATATTGCAAATGCAAAAGTAGACGATGAGGTAGTTTTGATCGGCAGGCAGGGGAAATGCAAAATCTCCGCTGACGAGCTGGCGAAACTCTGTAGGACTATTGACTACGAATTTGTGTGCGGGATTAATCAACTATTTTCTAAAAAATATTTGTAAATTATTTCTTTTACAAAAGAAACAAAACTCTTTAACGACACATGCAAATTAATTCTTTTTTCTATAAAGAAAGACAGAAAAGTAACACTCTTTAAACTCATTTCTTTATTTTTGTTTTGCGCTACCTTTTGGTAGGGTGTCTTTGGCAACCTCAACGCCCGTCCTTGCCGCATCTTTTGCGATATTTATGTGTCAAGAAAACTTGCACGTCCGTTTAGGACGCGCTTCATTTTCTTTCCTTTAAATCTCGCAAAATCTGCGGCAATTACAGGCATTGGGGTTGCCAAAGACACCCTATGCGCCCCGCGCTTGCGAAAATTTTTTTCGCCCCCGCGCCGACTCTACT
>JAITCX010000135.1 GCA_031282945.1 Elusimicrobiota bacterium | reverse complement strand
CCGTAGTTTTGTTTGTAAAGTCTATATTAATTTGTAAATTGCCCTGCAATGTAAAAGCCCCTGTAATATAAAAACTGCTTATCTCTACGCCATTGTCTAAAATAAAAGCGGAATTGTTTTTAACGTTTAATGCCGCTGAGGTTGAAACTTTAGTTTTAAAAATTACCGTTCCCGCTTCAACAATAAAAGTATGTAAAATTATGGACGGATCGCCTGCAAAAATAAGCGTCCCTGCTTTTTGTTTTAAAACTTGGACACTAGCGTTGTCTGCAGTTCTTATCCCATTTGGCAAAAAATTATCGCCCGCAAAAATGAGAGCGCTATAGCCTAAAAAATAAATATCCCTTAAGATACCGCCCGCCGTATTATTTTTAAAAGTGATTTGAGAATTTTCAAAAGTAGTCGTTGTATTACGATCCATAAAAATACTTCCAGCATAGGCGCTAGCGGAAATATTATTTGTGAAATTGAGAGTGGAATTGCTAAAAGAAAGAAGCCCTGCCGCGCTAATGGCTCCGCCCCAGCCCGCTCTATTGTCTATAAAATCTATTGAGGAGTTGAGAAAAGAAACAGTTGATCTTAAACCGCTCATAATTGCAGAGCCGCCATAATCTCCCAGCGCAGTATTGGATATAAAAGTTAAAGAAGAATCTATAACGAATAAGTTTGAATCGTCATTTAGACCGATCGCCCCAGCGGAAAATTCAACTGAACCCGCAGTATTGGATATAAAACTGACGACCGATCCCCTAAAAGAAATAGTTGAATGATTGTCTGCAAAAATTGCGCCAGCGTTAAAATCTGCAGCGTTGTTTTCAAAGGCGCCTGAAAAATTTAAAAAAGCAATTGTGGAATTGACGCTTAAATAAATTGCGCCGCCGCCTTTGGCGGCAGTATTGTATGTAAAATATCCGCTTGAATTAATAAAAGAAGCTTGCGAAGCGCTGTCTAAAAAAATTGCCCCGCCTAAACTTGCAGAAGCGTTAAATGTAAAAATTGCGGCGGCGCCTGCGCCCAAAGAAAAGTTTGAAGCCGCGCCGCCAAAAACCGCTCCGCCTGCGTTGTTTGCGGTGTTGGATGTAAAATAAACTAGCGAGTTTGTAAAAGAAAATTTGGCGGCGCTGTTTAAATAAACCGCCCCGCCTGAACTTGTAGAAACATTGAATATAAAAGTCCCTGAGGATTTGTCAAAAGAAAAAGTTGAGGCGTCTGCAAAAACTGCGCCGCCGTTATTTGCGCTGTTTGTTGCAAAATGAATTATGGAGTCCATCAAAGAAAACTTGGCGCCGCTGTTTAAATAAACCGCCCCGCCGGCCTCATCTCGAGAAAAGTTGGATACAAAAACTGCAGAGGATTTGTTGAAAGAAAGGGTTGAGGCGCTTACAAAAACTGCTCCGCCTTCATTATATGCTTCGTTGGACATAAAATAAACGGTTGAGTTTGTAAGAGAAAGTTGGGAGCCGGCGCTTAAATAAAGCGCTCCGCCATTATATTGAGAAAGGTTGAATATGAAATTGGCAATGGAGTTTGTAAGGGAAAGTTGGGAGCCGGCGCTTAAATAAAGCGCTCCGCCATTATATTGAGAAAAGTTGAATATGAAATTGGCAATGGAGTTTGTAAGGGAAAATTGCGCATTATGATCTAAATAAACCGCCCCGCCTGACATAGAAGTATTGTCTATAAAATTTGCAGATGAAACTGTAAAAACTATTTTTGCATCATCGGCGGCAGAAATTGCGCCGCCGTTTTGCGTAGCTCTATTTTGAGTAAAAATGCTTAAAGAATTTAGAAAAGAAAAAATGGTATCCGCCGTCGTATACAACGCTCCCCCGCCAGAGCCGCTCTGATTGCTTACAAAAGTTGCGGTTGAATTTATAAAAGAGATAGGCAGCCTAAAATCGGTCGGCGTTGCTACGAAAGTAACGGCAATCGCGCCGCCGTTTTTTGCGCTATTTGAAATAAAAGCCGCGGAGCTTTGAGAAAAAGTCATGCTGGAAAGAGAATTAATATTAATAGCTCCCCCATCGCTGTTTTGCGCCGTATTATTTATAAAAGTAATATTTCCGCTAAATGCCAATGTTGATAATTGTATATTTATGACGCCGCCTGCTGGACTGCTTTGAGTATTATAAAAATTTTTAAATATAATATTTTTAAATGAGGCGCTTGTTTGAGATAGAGTAAAGAGGCTATCCTTAAAGCCGTCAGAATCTAAAAAATATCCTTGACCGTCAATTGCCGCATATGTAGGGAGTCCGAAAAACGTCTCCGGTGAGTCTTCATTTTCGGCAAGTGCATTGCCCGCCAATAACACAGGCTGTCCCTCTATTTTGCGTTTTAATGCCTCCACAAAAGCATTCCATAAACCATAGCGGACTAAAAATAAAGAATTGTTCTCTTGACTTAAAAAACTTCCAGCGGGAACATTAAAATTAACGTTTGCGGGCAGACTCCCTGCCTCAAGTATTTTAACGCTAGATCCCCTTCCGTTCCACTGCATATTTATAGAAAGAATATCAGTATTGGAATAAGTAAAGGCGCCGCCGACTGAAATAAGATCTGATGTTCTATTTATAAAATCCACATCTATTTCTAAAAAATCAGGCAAATCAAAATCCCCCAAAATATAGAGGGTGTCTT
>JAITCX010000120.1 GCA_031282945.1 Elusimicrobiota bacterium | reverse complement strand
TTCTTAAAACATGAAAAATTCTATCGCGCAAATAATACGCAAGTTTCTTTTTAAGGAAGTTAAAAAGCTATTATAAAATGCAAAAATCAACTTGTCAAGTTTTACACAATTGTTGATAGGTTTTTTTGGGAGCAGATATGATTAAATGTCCACCAAAAAACAATTGGCTTTTAAGCTTTATTTTATTTCATTTCTCAACTTCCCTAAGCTTGCGTTTAAACGCCATTTTCTTAACGGCTTTATCAAAAGCTCTCGGCATTGAAATCACTTCTGTTTTTTATGCAGTATTTTTCATAATGCCGCGTGGACGGAATTTGCTTTTTTGTAAGCTTTAATATCCGCGCCTTACTGCCTTTTACATTATTTATTCATCCAAAAATCCCGCTCCCCCGCTCCCATGAGGACACTAAACTTTTTGCATTTTCCTTCCTAATTTTGCGTAAATTCTCAAACCTTACAAATATTATCAATTTCATACCCCTCCCCGCTTGTCTTTTGCGCACAAATAATATACAATACTATTCAATCCGTTAAACAACATTAAACAATATATTAACAATTTGGCATTTTTAACATTGCCTGTTTAAAGCATATAGCTTCCTCTTAAAATTCTAAAATAATTTTATTCATATTCAAACTTTAATGATTTAAAAATGAAAATCTAAAATAAGGAGACAGTATGTCCTCAAGAGTTTGTAAAATCTTAAATATACTTTTGTTAATAATACTGCCCTTAAAATCTGTGTATTTCTTTTTTTTAAAACAAAGAGCGCGCATAAATATACTGCCCAAATCCTACATCAATTTCTCCCCTTCTCCCCCCTCCTCTAAAAAAATTCTATTCTTGTATTCTCACTTAACAACCTAATGCTTAAACAAGTTATCTCTATCTATTTTATAATCTTTGCGCGGCTTGTTCTTAAATTTTTTAAAGTTAAAATTTTTAATATTTTTTCTTTTATAAAATATATTAAACCTTTTTCTATAAAAAATGGAATTATTGCGGGCTGTATCCTTTTCGCTTTTTCTGTAAAGGCGCAGGCGGAAAGTTGGGATGAATTTGGAAACCGCTACAAAAATGCAGTTGATGGTTCAACTGTCACGCTTTCTCAGAATTTCACAATAGGAAACGGCACGCCGCTCGGCGAAACAAACTCAAATTTTTTTACAATCAATGGAAATGGATACACGCTAGACGGAAGTAACGGCTCAGGGGGGTTTTACTCTGGACGCGGGTTTAATTTAAATGATAAAACAATCTATTTTTCCAATATTAATTTTAAAAATTTTTGGAATAAGCTCTTTAATTTCGTCAATGCAAAGGCTACTTTTTTAGGCGGAATAAGCTTTTCCAACAATAATGAATTAGGCGATATAACCTATGGCAGTATAATTGTTTTTTCCAATGCAAATGTAAATTTTAACAATAATATAACTGACTATTATGGCGGGGCGGTGGAAGTATATTACAATTCAACGCTCTCTTTTAAAAATTCCAATGTAACCTTTGCAAATAATACGTCTAAATTATGGGGCGGAGCGTTGGCGGCTCATGAAAATTCAACAATTTCTATTGAAAATTCTTTCGTAACTTTTATAGGCAATAAGAGCGGCGCAGACATCACCCAAGAGTTCAGCAGCGAAGGCGGCGGCGCTATTGCTATTAAACGAGGCTCAAATCTTTCTATAAAAAATTCCACAGTAAATTTTGTAAATAATAGCAATAACAACCTTAAATATGCAAACGGCGGCGCTATTTCCGGGTTCGGCGCAAACTCGCTTTCTTTTGAAAATTCCTCAATAACTTTCATAGGCAACCAAGCAAAGTCTGTAGACTCCTACTTTGGAGCCTTTGGTGGAAGCGGAGGGGCTCTTAACACTGCGGCGCATACTGTTTTTAGAAATTCTGCGGTAAATTTCATAAATAATGAGGCATCTACTTCTGGCGGGGCAATATACGCGTTCGCTGCGATAGATCTTGAAAATTCAAAAGTGAATTTTATAGGCAATAAATCGGCCCTAAGCGGAGCAATTTATATAGTGAATGGTAACACTCCAATTTCTTTTGTAAATTCTTCAGTAAGCTTTATAAACAATCAGGCAAACAATTGGGGGGCAGGGGGCGCCATAAACGTAGCGGGCTCGGGCTATCTTGGTTTTGAAAATTCCACAATTACATTTTTAAATAATAAATCGGGTGATGCAATAAATGATATTTATTTTGCTTCGGGAGAAGCGAATTTTATAGGCAATAATATTTTAACGCTGGGCATTACGATTGGAGGTAGCGGTACAATGAGGAAAACGGGAAACGGCGTTCTCACTTTTTCAGGAACTCCTCATAGAATTGACAGCGCTTTCAATATTGAGGAAGGCACGGCAAATTTTCAAGTAAACGTTTCAAGCATCGGTGTTTTAAGGGTATATAACGGCGCGACTTTATCATTATTAAATAATGTTGCAATAAGCAGCCTCTATGTTACAAACAACACTTTTTCTTTAAATGGATTTTTAGCAATAAATGTAGATTTCAACAATTCTTTTGCGGATTGGATTTATGTGACGGGAAAAGTTGATACTGCAAACGCCAGACTTTTAATAAACGGTTCAGGCAGCTTCAAAAAACCCATAAAAATAATTACATCAAAAACCAGCATTAACCCAATCACTAGGTTTCTCACTCCCAGCAACTTGACGGTAAAAGTTGACGGCTATTCAATAGTTTTGACCACTGGAACTTACTGGGATCTTTTTTCAAATGATTTCAAAATCGCGCCGACAGGGGGAAGCATTGAACTAAGGGGCAATGCAAACGCATATGACACAGTTTATAAATCTGTATCGCAGGCTCTTGATTATCCAACAGGCAATAATTTGTCTATTGACGGAAAAGGTAGATCTTTAGACGCTAATGGATATAGCGACTTAGGTTTTAACTTAACCGCTACAAGCGCGGCTTTTAAAAATATTTCATTTAAAGTATTCCGCTCCTCAAAATCCTATGGCTCTGTTTTTTACGCAGCAAAAAGTTCCCTCACTTTTACAGGCGCCGTAATATTTTCAAGCAATATTTCTCTTTATAATTCTTATAGTAAAGCGGGCGTATTTTTTGCGGACTTTTCAACGATAAGTTTTATAAACGCAAATGTTATTTTTTCAAGCAATGTTAATTTTGCCGCCTCAAGTGTATCCGCCGGCGCAATGTCTGCGCTCAACAACTCAAATATCACTTTCATCTATTCCACAATAGCTTTTACAAACAATTATGCCGCCTCAAGCGGCGGAGGCATTGCAGCGGCAAAATCCAGTTTTAACTTTATCAATTCAAGATTAAATTTCGCTTCAAATTCCGCCGCTCAAAACGGCGCTGCAATTGAAGCGGTCTTTAGCCAGATAAAATTTAGCGCAGTGCGGGTTGATTTTTCAAATAGCAAAACAACTAATGGCTCGGGCGCCGCCCTCTACCTCAGCTCCTCAACCGCCCTCTTTGAAAACTCCAGCGCCGCATTTTCAAGCGCTCAAAGCCAAACTAACGGCGGGGCGGTTTTTGTTAATTTCAGCGAGATAAGTTTTAACAATGCTCAAATTAGTTTTTTAAACAATAAAACAATTACTGGCTCGGGCGCCGCCATCTACCTCAGCTCCTCAACCGCCCTCTTTGAAAATTCCAGCGCCGCATTTTCTGGCAATCAAAGCCAAAGCGACGGCGGCGCGATTTTTGCTAATTTCAGCCCGATAAGTTTTACCAACGTTAGAATTAATTTTGCAAACAACATTACAAACGCCGCGGGCGCAGCCCTCTACCTCAGCGCATCCGATGCGCTTTTTGAAAATTCCAGCGCTGTATTTTCTGCCAATCAAAGCCAAAATAACGGCGGGGCGATTTTTGTTAATTTCAGCGAGATAAATTTTATTAAAACTCAAACTACCTTTTTAAACAATACAACAAGCGCTGGGTCTGGCGCCGCCCTCTACCTCAGCTCCTCAACCGCTCTCTTTGAAAATTCCAGCGCCGTATTTATCGCCAATCAAAGCAAAACTAATGGCGGCGCGGTCTTTGTTAATTTCAACGAGATAAATTTTATTAACGCTCAAATAAATTTTTCAAACAATATTGCAGATGCCGCGGGCGGCGCTCTTTATATTAGTTCAGCTCCTGCGCTTTTTGAAAATTCATCCGTCTCATTTTCCAACAATCAAGGCAAAACTAATGGCGGCGCGGTTTTTGTTAATTTCAACGAGATAGATTTTATTGAATCTCAAGTCTATTTTTCAAACAACAAAACAGATCTCACAAGGGAGGGCGCGGGCGGCGCTTTCTACATTAACTTAGGCGAGGCGCTTTTTGAAAATTCATCCATCTCATTTTCCAACAATCAAAGTTATGATAACGGCGGAGCGCTTTTTGTTGATTCTAGCCAAATAAATTTTATCAATGCTCAAGTTAATTTTTCAGCCAATGAAACATTAAATGGGATGGGCGGCGCCCTCAGCCTTAATTTCTCAACTGTGTCTTTTGAAAATTCCAACATCGTATTTTCCGCCAATAGCAGCATTCAAAGAGGAAGAAGCGGGGCGCTTTTTATTAATTTTAGCCAAATAAAATTTATTGACGCTCAAGTTAATTTTTCAAACAACAAAAGTAAACTTGACGGCGCGGCTCTCTATGCGCAAAATGCAGAACTTTATTTTTTTGAAACTCAGCTAAAATTTACAGGAAATAATAGCTCAAACGGAGACGGCGGGGCGCTTTATGTAAGCGCCGATTCCAGATTTTATTTTAACAACACATCGATCGAGTTTACAAGCAATAGCGCGCTGTTTTCTGGCGGCGCAATTTTCATTGGCAACGCCGATTTTTCTTTTCCCGCCTTGCCGCCAATTTTTATTGGCAATACCGCTCGTTATGGCGGAGCGATTTATTTTAATACTGATTTTGATTTTTCTTTTGCCAACTCCTCGTCTATTTTTATTGCTAATAGAGCGACGGATTTCGGGGGAGCGGTTTATGCAAAAAGCAAATTCAATTTTTCTCTCACCGACTCCTCAGCAAACTTTACCGCCAACAATGCCTCTAGCGGCGGGGCGGTTTATGCAAACGCCGCCTCAACTTTTTCTTTTCTCAATTCTCTGTCTATCTTTAGCGCCAACAAAGCAGAAATTTCAGGGGGAGTAATTTTTGCAAACGCCGATTTAAATTTTTCACTTATCAACTCTTCAGCCGTATTTATTATCAACACTGCAAATGTTTCAGGCGGAGTAATTTATGCAAATGATATTTCCAGCATTTCCTTTATTGATTCTCATATAATTTTCACATCCAACAGCGCAAAAACTTATGGCGGAGTATTTTTTACAGGCGCTAATTCAATAATTTCTTTTGACAATTCGGCGCTAGATTTTACCGGCAATAATGCAAACGATTCAGGCGGAATAATTTATGCAAACGGCAATTTGAATTTTTCTTTTCTCAATTCCTCGCCGATATTTATTGCCAACAATGCAAACAATTCAGGGGGCGCAATTTTTACAAAACTCAATTCAACTTTTTCTTTTATCAATTCCCCAGCCCTCTTTAGCGCCAACGGCGCCGCCAACGATTCGGGCGGAGCAATTTTTGCAGGCCCTGCATCCAGCTTTTCTTTTGTCAATGCGCCGGTCAATTTTACAAACAACACTGCAAATGGCGGGGGCGGAGCTATTTATGCAGATCGCTCATCTACCTTTTCTTTTGTAGACGCCTCAGCCGCTTTTACAAACAATATTGCGGGCGGAGCAGGCGGGGCTGTCAATTTGAACAATTTTTCAACTCTCCTTTTTATCAACTCATCCTCAACTTTTACAGGCAATATTTCTAATGATGAAACGGGCAACGCAGGCGGCGGAGTAATTTTTGCGGGAGAAAATTCCAAAATTTCTTTTCTCAATTCCCGCTTAGATTTTATAGCTAACTATGCGCTCATCGGCGGCGTATTTTATTCCGACTCTCGCGCCAATATTTCTTTTATTTATTCCTCTGCGGCTTTCACAGAAAACACATCTTATTTGGGCAGTGTATTTTACATATATTCATATTCAAGCGCTTCTTTTATTAATTCTTATGCGGAGTTTAGGCAAAATGCTGCAATAGCAAACGGTGGAGCAATTGGCGCCTATGGCAATTCAAATTTTTATATTGAAAACTCCTCTATAATTTTCAATTCCAATACTGCAGACGGGTATGCGGGGGCATTTTTTGCACGTCAAGATTCCAATTTTTATTTTAAAAATTCTCATATAGATTTTACCTCTAACCGCGCAGGCTCTAATGGCGGAGCGCTTTATACAAGCGGACGCTCGCGCATTTATTTTGTTGAATCATCTGTAATTTTTAATGCCAATACTGCAAGAGATTCAGGGGGAGCAATTTTTGCAGATAGCAATTCCACTATTTCATTTACAAACGCATCTGTATTTTTTACAAATAATAGCGCAAGAAATTTAGGCGGGGCAATTTTTGCAGATAACAATTCCAATATTTCATTTATAAACGCATCTATAATTTTTACAAATAATAGCGCAGAAAATGTAGGCGGAGCTATTTATTTAGGGACGGGATCATCAATAACTTTTACGAATTCTGAAATTATTTTTAAAGATAATTCTGCAGACGATATT
>JAITCX010000108.1 GCA_031282945.1 Elusimicrobiota bacterium | reverse complement strand
TAAATGCCCCAGCATATCTAAAAATTGGCGTCAGCGCACATTGGCAGAGAATATACTTTTACTTTTAATGATACTATTTTATATATATATTATGCAAAAGTTAGAGCAGACTACTTTTTATGTAAAGCGCATATATTTCTTTAACTTTTTTGCACGGCGCCGCCCCTCAATTTTTTGATTTTTGGCAATTTTTAATCCAATATAAAAATCTTTTTTTGAGGGGAGAATAAAAGTTAATGTTAGTATGTTTTTATATGGAGTAATCAGTATATGCGCTGGAATTTTATTAAAAAATATTTATTAAGAAATTGATTTTATATTCGAGGGGTGGGATTTGAAAAATGACTTTAGAGCTAAAATTATTTTAGTGAAATTTAATGGAAAAATTTGACGGAGAAAAGTAGGGCGGCATTAGCGAAAATTTTTTCGCTAATGCCGCCAAAGTGAAAACTTAACAACTTATTCCTATCAATTACGTCGTTCCCATCCGTTAAAAGTTACATAAAGCGGCGTATATTTTTGAATCGTATGTCTAGCGCCGTCTGCGCCATTATATGAATATGTTCCTGATTCTTTACCAATAAACGCAAAATATTGTCCGTCATAATGCCCATCAGTTTCTGTATATTCAACAAATATAGTCCCACGTTTCAGCTTCATTAAAAATCCCTCATTCTCTCTTACCTGCAGTATTTTGTGAGGAATATGCTTACGATCATAGCGCGAAGGAGAGACACTATAATTGCCCCACACTGTCATATAATTATCTTTTTCACCATTTTTGATGAGATTTTCATAAATATTACAAAGAGCGTCCAATGATGATACAATTTGCACAGCCTGCTTTTTTTGTTTTTTCCCTTTCTTAGATTGGTTTTCCTCAGTAGTTTGCCCCCCATCAGAAAAAGAATCATCACTTATGGATTTACCTACATAACCCGTTACAGCTCCTAAACCAAAAGCGGCTATTATGCTTGCTATCATTAATTTTTGCTTCGTAATTTTCCAATTTATACATTTTTCACGTAAAATCTGGAGTATTTTGTTTAATTGAGGCGGCATTTTTGTTCTCCTTTTTAAAAATATATTTTGTTATTTTAAAAACTCATCTATAATTTTGCTCAAATTTTCTACTTCTTTATACTCATCCTCAATAAAAATTCTCATTTCTCCATCGTTCATTTTGGTAAGGGCATTTAATGAACATTTGCTAGACCAAAGAACCTTAGAGGTTGCAGTTGCTTGATTTCCTTGAGGTAAAAATTTTTTTTGTATGTTTTTTCTCAACTCATCACGTGTTAAAGAAATACCTTTGCTTTTTGTTAGTATTGTCTTTTTTTCCATATGAATAACAAACTTCTGGCAAAAACTATTATTGCTATTAGTATTGCTAAAAAGATCACCCCATTCAAAATGTATTTCTGGATCTTTCCATTTTTCTTTAAAAAATTGCCCATAAACTTTACTCCTGTCTATACCTACACTTCCAGTAAATTCGTCATTATTCCACCAGTTAAGATACTTCACACTCATATTTATAAATGTGAATATTTTAAGGGCATCCTTTGTATTTATATTCAGACTTTTTGCTAAATCAAGAACCTTTGCAAGATCTGTATTAGAAATACTAATATTTCTTATTAAATCCATGTACTTTCTCCTTTTTAAAAACAATTCGAATGTAATTTTTTGACTTATTTTGTAACACTAATTCATTTTTGCTACACCTATGGCCATTTCCGTATTTTTAAAACCATACAAATCTCCTTTTAATTTTTCATTTCTATTGCACATAAAGCGCCAAATATAATTTATGTTTTGCAATATAAAATCCCATACTCACTGGAAATTCAGTTTCCTCGGTATTAATGCATAGAAAAATTTCCGGCGATAAAAATAATTTATTTTCTTGAGAATATTGTTTGAAAAGTTTTTTATGTTTTTAATAAAAGATTTTATAGAGATTGAAATATGCGCTAGATTTAAAACGGCAAGTTTGTATGAAATAAAATAATTGAGGAAAATTATTGGTAAGTAATTGTGGTATGAAAAAGTGTGGCCATATTGTTTTAAAGGCAGGTTTAAATTTCTGGCTAAAAAATTAAATTTGCATAAAACGGTTTTTGCAATTTCGTTTTTATTATGTGGTAAATAAGTTTTAAAGATATTATGGAAGCATGAGAGGAGAAGAGACTCGGAGTTTTTTATTTTACTTAGAGGCTTAATAAATAAAAGAGGAATATTTTCGCCATTGTCAGAAATTTCAAGATGGATATTATTTGCATATGGCGAAGGCGCTATATACGCTTTTTTTGTAACTGCAGTATGAAATGTTTTTAATGTATTTCGTTCTTTATTGGGGGGGGGATGGAATGAGTGAGAATTGTGGCGGTTTTTCAAAGATAAAAGTTCTTAAAGAAAGAATTTTATAAATGGCTTTATTAGAAAATTATTTAGATGTTTTTGTAAATAGCTGCATTTAAGACTCCTGACAAAATTTGCTTTATTTATAATTTTTAAGCTCAAAGTTCGTGGACATGAGAGGAGAAAAAAAAGTGTAGAAAAGCGGTAAAGTGAAAATTAAGCTAGTAGAGTTTAGCATTTTTTGAAATGAAAATGAAACGCTTTTTGCGGGCAAAAGAGCGGGGTATTTTCCCCCTGTTTTCTTTTCTGGTTATCAAGCAAAAGGGCGCCATTTTAGAAAATTAATATTTCTTAAAGTGTAAAATAGAGATTTAAGTTTAATGGTTTTGATGAATTAAATATTTTTCAAAAGAAGGAAATATTAAAGAAAATTGTAGATGTAAATATGCTATATAGAAATTTTAGAGATAGGGAGGATGAGGATAAAAATATTGTAGAAATTGATAAGAAGTTAAATAAAAATTTAGGCGGTAAGTTTAATGGAAATTTAATTTAACAAAAGAGTTAACATTATATAAATATAAACATTAACTCTTTTTGAGCGCTTTAGAAATTTAAGTTTTTTATTAATCTATATGTTTAGAGAATTAAACTATTTACTGTGATATTTCGTCTCAAAGGATGTATCGCTTGTGCAGAGATAAACAATTCCTTGAATGAAAGAAACTAAGCAAATAATAAATAAAAATACGAGACCGATAGGAAAAATAAGAACTAAGCAAATTAGAGTAAAAAACATCCCGACTAAATATAGCGCTCCCGCTACAGGTTTTTCCAAATAAAACTCATGGATGCCTAAGTATCCAACGAAAATTGCCAAGAGTCCAGCTACCACTTTTGATTTTGCCGCCATTTTACGTCCTCCTTTTACTTTTTGAGACTTTTTTAATATTTTAGTTTACTTCAACAATAAAAATGTTTACTTTAAATATTTTTCAAAAGTTGCAGAATATTTTTAAAGTCTTGGATTGTGATTTATTATATAACATTTTCTTATTAAAAGTGCCAAATCTAATTTATTGAAAGCGTTCTTTGGCGGTAAGTTTAAATTTCAGCAATTTTATCTTTAGGTTTTTATGTTGGGGCAGGCGAAAACTAAGCCCCAGATCTAGCGATGTATGGTGAAAATTAGATTTTAGGAAAAGCTAAAAAAGTTGAGGTTTAAAAATAGAATTGAATAGTTTTCAAAATGATTTTTGGGGATGGGTGTTGTTTTTAAGGAATACGGAAAAATTTTTTTAGTAATAGCGGTGCATTTGGCGTTATTGTTTGTCTTTGTTTTTGTTGTGTTGTACCTTCTGGGGCGCTCTTTGGTTGGGTGTCACAAAGAAACCCTGACGCCAATCTTTGCGGCATCTTTTGCGGAATTCAAGTGTTGCGAAAATTTGCACGTCCATCTACGAGGACGTTCTGCATTTTCTTTTCTTTAAATTCCGCAAAATCTGCGGCAAATATCGGCATTATAGGTTTCTTGCAACACCCAGTTTTTTAGCCTAGCGAAAGCGGCAAAGCGTTGCAGGTGAGAATTTTTTTGTGTTGTTTGTCGTTGTCGTTGCTGGTGTTTTTGTTTTTGCCGTGTCGTACTTTTCCCGCGCTCTTTTGGTTTTGCGGCGTAGCGGAGCGTAAGCGCTGCTATGCGA
>JAITCX010000078.1 GCA_031282945.1 Elusimicrobiota bacterium | reverse complement strand
TTAAATATGGGTAAAAAAGATATAGCTTTTGTACAAAAGCTTATAGCCGATCATATGCGGCCGTCAAATTTGACAAAATCTGGAAATGTAACCCAAAGAGCCGCTTTAAAGTTTTTTAGAGAAATAGGGGAACTCACCCCATACCAAATAATATTGTCTATGGGGGATTGGAAATCTTATGAAAAGTTGAGATGCAATCCGCAAGCGGGACCGAAAAATCAATATAAAACGGCGCAAAAGATGATAGAGGATTATTTTATTGTCAAAAATTATAAACCTCCTAAAAAAATTATAGACGGCAATATCATTATGAAAACTTTTAAATTAAAGCCCGGCCCTTGGGTGGGGGATTTGCTGAGCGCCGTTGCAGAAAAACAAGCTCAAAAAAAGATAAACGATACAAAAGAAGCTCTAAATTATCTAAAAACAAAATTGACAGCAATATATAAAAAATATAAACTTAAAAGCTAAAGCTTTTACGCTAAATTTGTAGAGCTTTTGAATTTTGCGGACTATTAAAAATGATTTGCGGGTATAGTTCAGTGGTAGAATGTGAGCTTCCCAAGCTTAAGATGTGGGTTCGATTCCCATTACCCGCTTTTACCTAAATGAAAACAAGAAAACAAATACTTATTACTTTTGAGGGGGGGGAAGGCTCAGGCAAAACCACTCAAAGCAAGCTGCTTGCAATTTATTTAAAACAAAAAGGTTTTGACGTCTTAGTTTTGCGCGAGCCCGGCGGTTGTCCCATAACAGAAAAAATTAGAAATATTTTATTGTCGCCTGACAATTTTAAGCTCACTTCTTTAAGCGAGCTTTTTTTATATGAGGCGTCCCGCGCTCAACTTACGGCCGAGATAATTTTACCGGCTTTAGAGGCTGGCAAAATTGTTATTTGCGATAGGTTTACAGATGCTACAATTGCATATCAAGGTTGGGGTAGAAAACTGCCTACCGCCCAAATAGAAATGTTAAATGATTTAGCTTGTTATAATTTAAAACCAGCCATAACTTTTTATTTGGATATTGATCCGCAAGAGGGATTAAAAAGAGCTAAAGGCCTTGCGGATAAACCATATGGTTTGGCGGGCGATAGAATTGAAGCGCAAAATTTAACATTTCATAAAAATGTCAGAAACGGCTATTTAGATCTTTGTAAGCAATATCGGCAGAGAATAAAACAAATTGCGGCAGATAAAAATATAGACGAAATCCAAAAAATTATACAAGCTTATACCGATGAAACGCTTGCGCAAATAGAAGGTTAATAAATGTTTGAATATGTTTTAGGTCAAGATAATCCAATAAATTTAAAAAAAGTTGATGATATATTGTCGTCTCAAATAATTGCAAAAAAAGTTTCGCATGCCTATCTTTTTCTAGGTCAAGATTTTGTATTAAAACGCTTGTGCGCTATAGAATTTGTAAAAACTTTAAACTGCCTGCAAAGAGCTGACGATTCGGCTCTCGCTTGCGGCAAATGCAATAGCTGCATGAAAATTTCAAAAGATATTCATCCCGATATTCATTTTATAGACTTTCAAAAACAAGCTCAGTTAAACAATAAGCCCGAGGATTTTGACGTTCAAAATAAACAGAAAAAAAATTTGGGCATAGATATCATAACCCAACACTTACTCCCCAATGTTTTCCATAAAGCCGTAGAGGCAAAATGGAAAGCTTTTATAATAGATCCCGCCGATAAACTCACCATTGAAGCAAATAATGCGCTTTTGAAAACCTTAGAGGAACCTCCCGATAATACAATAATGATTTTGCTTGCGACAAGCCGCCAAGCTTTGCCTGCCACAATTGTTTCGCGCTGCCAACCAATATTTTTTAAGCCTCTGGCGGATGATCAAGTGGCAAATTATATTTTTTCGCTTTCAATGCAAAGCGTTTCTGCAACTCCAAATTCAAATTCAAAATCAAAAAAAAGTTTAGCGCAAAACAAAGTTTTAACACAAAGCCAAGCAAATCAAATTGCCTCTTTAAGCGATGGGTCAATCGGCAAAGCTTTGCAGTTGATGACGGCAGACACAGCCTCAGCTTTAAAAATTTGGGATAAGTTTTGCGATGGGAGTTTAAAGGAAATGGCGGTTTGCGACATTATAGAATTGGCCGATGAGATAACAAAAGACAATGCGGCTGAGAGCATTGACGCTTTAATTTTTAAGGCAAAGGGAAGTTTCAAGCAGGCGCCGTTTAAAGTTTTTGAAGTTTTGGAATTGCTAAATAGTTATAAGCAAAAACTTTTGCAAAACGCAAACGCTCAAACGCTTTTTGAAGTTTTGCTTATGAATATGGCGCGGCTTTAATAAAAGATTTTGGAGGTTGTAAATATGATAGTAAGCGTAATTGTTAGAGCTATAAAAGAAAAAGTTTATGCCGAGACCCCAGAGGATCTTCAAACCGGCACGCATGTCATTGTGGAAACGGACCATGGCGTTGAGGCGGGCGTTGTTTATGAACGCGAACATAATTTGCCAAAAAGTAAAAATAAAATTATGGTCGGCAAAATTTTACGTAAAATTACCCAAGAGGATTTGGATAAAATTACAGAAAATCAAGCTAAACAAAAAAAAGCTTTTGAAATTGTATTGGAAAAAGTAAGTTATCACAATTTGGATATGAAACTCACGCGCGTGCAATATACTTTAGACAGGTCTAAACTTTTTGTATATTATACTTCCGAAAGCAGAGTGGATTTTAGAGAACTGATAAAAGATTTGGGGCATGCGCTAAAGACCCGAATTCAAATGGTGCAAATCGGCGTGCGCGATGAATCTAAAATGATTGGCGGAATCGGCGTTTGCGGGCGGCAGTTGTGCTGTCAAATTTTTTTGCGCGATTTCAATTCT
Source organism: Elusimicrobiota bacterium (assembly GCA_031282945.1). Classification (GTDB taxonomy): domain Bacteria; phylum Elusimicrobiota; class Endomicrobiia; order Endomicrobiales; family Endomicrobiaceae; genus JAITCX01. The sequence goes on along the minus strand of JAITCX010000078.1, from coordinate 18,133 downwards.
GTGACGATAGATATGGCAAAAGACCAAGACTTGCTTTTAAACATTGCAAAGCTCTCAGGCGTCTGCGGGCGGCTGATGTGCTGCATTTCTTATGAAAGCCAATATTACCGCCAAATAAAAGAAGGTCTGCCAAATCTTGGCGAAATAATTTCAACGCCAAACGGGAAAGGAAAATTTTGCGCATTAGATCCATTAAAGCAAACCGTAACTGTTGAAATGATGATAAATAATTCCAAAGAGTTTAAGAAATTTAAAGTAGATGAAATAAAAGAATTAAATAAAGATTTGGCGGCCAAAAATTTGACTGAGGCGCCGCCTGAACCCGCCCCGCAAGGAGAACCAACAGATGAATAAATTTTATATTACCACACCGATTTATTATATAAACGATGTGCCTCACATTGGACATTGTTATACGACAATTGCAGCCGATATTGTCTGCCGCTATAAAAGACTCTGCGGTTTTGAGGCGCGTTTTGTGACGGGAACAGATGAGCATGGCGCAAAAATGGAAGCCGCCGCTAAAGCTCATGGCGAAAGCGCTCAGGAGTTTGTAGATAAAATGAGCCAAACTTTTAGTCAAGCTTGGCGGATTTTAAATATATCTTATACTGATTTTGTGCGCACAACCGATCCGCGCCACATAGCAAGCGTAAATGAGATTGTCAATATTCTCTATAAAAAAGATTTAATTTATAAAAGTAAATATGAGGGGCTTTATTGCGTTGGATGTGAAAAATATTTATCTGAGAAAGATTTGGATGAAAATGGAAATTGTCCATACCATAAAACTAAACCTGTTGTGCAAAGCGAGGAAAATTATTTTTTTAGGCTTTCAAATTTCACCCAAGAAATTTTAAATAAAATTTTAAATGGAGAAATAAAAATTGAACCTGAGGAAAGAAAAAATGAAATTGTCGGCAAAATAAAACTCGGTTTAGACGATATCAGCGTTTCAAGGGCGGCATTGGAGTGGGGGATTCCCCTTCCCTTTGATAAAAGCCAAACGCTCTATGTTTGGATTGACGCTTTGATAAGCTATTTGACGGGCATTGGATACAGCGATGATAAAGAACTATTTAATGCGTTTTGGCCATGCGATATACATTTAATGGCAAAAGATATTTTGTGGTTTCATGCGGTAATTTGGCCTGCCTTGTTGATGGGAGCGGACTTAAAACTTCCAAAGACAATTTACTCGCATGGTTTTTTTACAATAGAGCAAAACAAAATGTCTAAGAGTCTGGGCAATGTTATCTCGCCTGACGATCTGGTAAATAAATTTGGGGTGGATGCCACGCGTTACTTAACTGTCACCCTCATCCCCTTTGGACCCGACGGCGACATTTCTTGGCAAGGTTTAATATCAAAATATAATAGCGATCTGGCAAATAATCTCGGCAACTTAGAGGCGCGAGTTTTGAGACTAGCGGAACAAAATTTTGACAGCGTCCTTGCTCAAACAGAACAGGATTTAAGTCTTGCCCAAAAAACGGCGGATCTTTTAAATGCAAGTTTTTTTGGGGAAATGGAAAGTTTGCATTTGCATAAAGCGGCCGAAAGTTTGCAAAAAGCTATCACATTAATAAATCAACAAATTGAAAAAGACGCTCCATGGAATCTTGCAAAAACTGATAAAGCCGCCCTCGCTAAATGCCTGTGGTCATATTTGCAGGCGGCCGATATTATAGCTATTTGTTTAATTGCATTTATGCCTGAAACTTCGCAAAAAATTTGGAGCTTAAACGGCGCAAACGGTTCTATAAATGAGGCGGCGCAAAAATATTTTAAAGATAAAAAAATAGTGGCGCAGGAGTTTTCGCCGGCGGGAGCGCAATTATCCAAAAGCCAAATTTTGTTTCCAAGGATAAAAGCATGATCGGTAAAGATAAAGAAGCGCATTATCAAAAACAAGATAAGCCGATGCATACAACTGAACACATTTTAAATCAAACGATGATTCGTTTGTTTGGGTGCGCGCGCTCAAAAAATGCGCATATAGAAAAGAAAAAAAGTAAATGCGATTATTTTTTAAAAGAGCGCCCTTCAGAAAAAGAAATTGCAGATATTGAAAAAAAAGTCAATGAAATAATAGAACTGAAGTTAGCCGTTAGCGCTGAAATTATTTCACGCGATGAGGCGGCAAAAATTGTGGATTTAAGTAAACTCCCAGAAGATGCGCCCGATACATTGAGAATTGTGAGGGTGGGGGATTATGATGTTTGCGCATGTATTGGAAATCATGTTGAAAATACAAGCCAAATAGGCGCGTTTAAAATAATAAGTTACGATTATGACGAGATGGCAAATAGGTTGAGATTGAGATTTAAATTAAATAGCAGGGAGGAATAATGCCGAAAATAGAAATTGATGAAAAAACTTGCAAGTCTTGCGGATTGTGCATAGAAGCTTGTCCAAAAAAATGCATAGCTTTTTCAAAAGAAGTTAATAAATTAGGACTGCCGTGGGCGGAGTTTGTTAAACCGCAAGATTGCATTGGGTGCGGTTTTTGTTATCAGATGTGTCCCGATGTTTGCATAGAGGTATACAAATGAAGGAATTAATAAAAGGCAATATAGCCCTTTGCAATGGGGCGCTGGACGCTGGTTTAAACGGATATTTTGGATACCCCATAACTCCGCAAAATGAAGTGCCGGAATATTTGTCAAGACGGATGGTGGAATTGGGGCGGACATTTATTCAAGCCGAGTCCGAGATTGCGGCGGCTAATATGGTTTTAGGCGCTTGCGCCACAGGCAAGAAAGCGATGACTTCATCTTCTTCGCCGGGCATATCTTTAAAGCAGGAAGCGATCTCATATTTAGCGGCGCAGGAATTGCCGGCTGTGATAGCAAATGTGCAAAGGGGCGGCCCGGGGCTTGGCAATATTGCGGGGTCGCAAGCGGATTATTTTCAAGCTGTTAAAGGCGGCGGGCATGGCGATTATAAAATAATTGTGCTTAGTCCAAACAGCGTGCAGGAAATGTATGACTTTTCATATGAGGCTTTTGGTTTGGCGCAAAAATATAGAACGCCCGTGCTGATTTTGGCAGACGGCATAATTGGACAGATGATGGAACCCGCTGAATTTAATAAACCAAAAATAGATCCCAATACGCCGATAAGCGCCGATTGGGCTTTGACAGGCGCCAAGGGCAGACCGCCGCGTTCTATAAAATCTCTGTTGATGAAAGACGGGGCGCTTTATGAACATAATTTAGAGTTGCAGAAAAAATATAAAACGATTGCGCAAAATGAAATTAGATGCGAGAAATTTTTGGCAGAGGATGCAGAAATTATTTTGGTAGCTTTCGGCATTGCTTCAAGAATTGCTAAAGGGGCGGTAAAACTTGCCCGCGCTTGCGGCATTAAGGCTGGGCTTTTGCGGCCGCAAACATTATGGCCGTTCCCGACTGAAATAATTTCAAGTTTTGCAAAAAGCGGCGTAACATTTTTATCGGTAGAACTCAATGCGGGACAAATGGTGGAAGATGTTAAGCTGGCTGTAAACGGGAAATGTGAAGTGGATTTTCTGGGAAAACCCGGCGGCGTTTTATTGAGCGAGCAAGAAATATTAAACCGTTTGCAAGAAATAGCAAAGAGAGGTTAAAGATGAAAAAAATATTTTCAAGACCAGAGAGTTTAACAAACGCGCCGTTTTCCTATTGTCCGGGCTGCGGGCATGGAATTGCGCATCGGCTTGTTGCAGAAAGCATTGACGAGCTGGGCATCAGGGAAAGGACTATCGGCGTGGCGCCGGTGGGCTGCGCCGTTTTTGCATACAATTATTTTAATTTGGATATGACGGAAGCTCCGCATGGCAGGCCTCCTGCCGCCGCCACTGGCATAAAGAGAACCAATCCCGACAAAATAGTTTTTGCTTATCAAGGAGACGGCGACATTGCGGCGATAGGGATGTCGGAAATTGTGCATGCGGCAAACCGCGGCGAAAACATAACTGTAATTTTTATAAATAATGCAAACTATGGAATGACGGGCGGCCAAATGGCTCCCACAACCTTACTTGGGCAAGTCACGCAGACCACGCCTTTTGGGCGCGATCCAAAGAGGGAAGGTTATCCCATAAAAGTTTGCGAGCTGCTTTCAAGTTTAGAGGCGCCGGTGTATTTAGAGAGGGTAGCAATTTATGATCCAAAACAAGTTTTAAACGCCAAGCGCGCAATAAAAAAAGCTTTTGCAAATCAAGTGGAAAACAAAGGGTTTTCGCTTGTTGAGATCATTTCAAATTGTCCTGTTGATTGGGGGATGACCGTTATGGATTCAATTAAATGGGTCAAAGATGTTTTTATAAAAACTTTTCCGCTGGGCATTATTAAAGATAAAACGAGGTAGAAAATGAAAAATGAAATAGTTATATCTGGATTTGGCGGGCAGGGGACGCTTTTGGCTGGCGTTGAAATTGCGCAGGCCGCTTTGGAACAAGGACTTCAAACGACTTGGTTTCCGTCTTATGGCGCTGAGATGCGCGGCGGCACGGCAAATTCCACGGTGGTAGTTTCAGACGATGAAATAGGCTCGCCTGTGGTATTTTCGCCAAACGCTCTAATAGCTTTAAATGAATTGTCTTTGGAGAAATTTTCGCCTAGGCTTGTAAAAGGAGCGGTAGTAATTGCTCCGTTTAAAAATAAACCTGCGGGAGATTTTAATTATTTTTATGTAGACGTTTTGGATTTGGCAAAGCAGGCGGGATCGCTTAAGGCTGCCAATATGGCGGCGGTGGGGGCGCTCATTTGCGCACTGGAAAAACCTGATACGGTTTCCATAACTTTAGATTCGCTGCTTTTGGCTTGCAAAAAGACTTTTGAAAAAAAGCCTGAGTTTATAGGGTTAAATCAAAAGGCAATTGAAGCCGGCTATAATTTTATAAAGAGTCAAAAATGAAAATTCGGCCTGCAAAAGTTTCGGATGTAAAACAGATACATAAATTAATTGAATATTATGCCGACAATAAAGAAATGCTGCACAGATCTTTAAATGCAATTTATGAAAATATTCAAGAGTTTGTGGTGGTAGTTGAAGGCGATAAGGTGATAGGGTGCGGGGCATTGCATGTGAGTTGGGACGATTTAGCGGAGATAAAAGCGTTGGCGGTTGGGAAGGGTTATACGAAAAAAGGGATAGGAAAACAAATCATGAAAACCCTTGAAAAAAATGCCAAACTTTTAGGGGTAAAAAAAGTTTTTGTGCTTTCTTTTAAACCTCAATTTTTTGAGAAATTAAAATATAATGTTGTTGCAAAAGAGACGCTTCCTCACAAAATTTGGAGCGAGTGCATAAACTGCCATTTGTTTCCAGACTGCGGGGAAGTGCCGCTGTTGAAAAAACTGAAATAGGACTAATTTATAAATCAAAAAAATATTTTTGCAATTGGAAATGCCTTTAAAAGAGAAGACTTGTTTTAATAGAATTCATTTATATGAAAACTGCATAGGAGAATTCCATGAACGTAGAAAAAATAACAGTCAATGATTTTTTAGGACAAGAGAATTCTCAATTTATTGTTCCTATTTATCAAAGAAAATATGATTGGGATAAAGACAGATGCGAAAAAATGTGGAACAATATTTTACAATTGCATTTAAAGAATAAGTCTAGTTATTTCCTTGGAACTATGATTTGCACGATACAAAAAAATACTGATTTAAATTTTTCCACCACTGCAATAATGGACGGCTATCAAAGATTAATTACAATAATGCTTTTGCTTATTGCTTTAAGGGATTATCTTTTAAAAAATCCAACTGAAACTTTAAGCGCCCAACAAATAGAAAATAAGTATCTTGTGAATACAGGTTTTTCAGATTCTAAACATTATAAGTTATTTTTAATGCAGGGTCAGCGCCAAGAAATGGAAAATATTATAAACGGTAATCCATCTGATAAAGAGTCATTATTTGTTAAGAATTATGATTTCTTTAAAGAGCAAATAGAAAAGGGGACTGCAAAAATTGCGCCCCAGCAAATTTACGATAGTTTGCAAAAATTGGAAATAGCTTTAATTACATTGGAATACGGCAAAGACGACTTTTATGAAATTTTTGAAAGCGTTGGAAATTTGACTGCCAAATTGGATGCTCTTGACGCTATAAAGATGGATATATTTATTGGGTTAAATGCGGAAGCGCAGCAACGTGTTTATGAAAAATTTTGGCTTAAACTAGAGCAGACGGTTTTACCTAAAAAAGATCAGCCTGAACATCTTAAAAATTTTATCAATAATTATCTCTGTTTACGGACGGATAGAGACGGCTACGAGAAAGAAGGAATATTGTTTAAACGCTATCATCAAGAGAGTGGTTTGACATCTGAGGAGTTGTGTAAAGATATAGAGAAGAATCTCAATTTTTATGAGATTATGCGTAAATATAAAACGGATGATGAAGAGTTAAATGCTAGGTATCAGGAACTTAGCAAAGGGCGTATGTTTTGGAATCCTTATTTTGTTGCGCTTATGCTAAAACTTTTAGAGGATTGTTATGATAAAAAATTGATAACTTCCAAAGATATTTGCGAAATAATTGATATTTGTATGTCTGCATCTCTACGTTATTGTCTGGGGTATGATCATGATAGGTTTTATGACGCGCCTTATTATTTATTGAGCGGAGTGATAGGAAATATAGATCCAAAAGATTATATAAATTCTATAAAGGCAAGCATTTTAAGTGGAGATAGGAGCAATAGAATTTTAAAAGACGATAAATTTCATGCAGCGTTTGCCAAACAAAGAGTTATATTTCCCAATAGAAGCGTTTTGTATATATTTATGCGCCTTGAAAGATATTGCGACGGACCTTCTATAAAATTGGATGAGGCTTGGGTAAATTTTATAGGCAGCGGTTCTAGGATAGGACATGAGATCTCGGGCAATATAGGAAATTTGGCGCTTATAGCTGATGGAGCAGAGGATGAGAAATTTTGGAAATTAGCTTTTAATGAACAGCTTCGTTCAACGGGCAGCAATAAGTTAACAATAAACCAAGGTATTGGGGAGAGGTATTGGGATGCTTGGGCGGTTATTAAGCGGGCGCAATGGCTGGCCGATAAGGCTTTGAAAGTTTGGGCGTATCCAACTATTGACAGAGAGTCAAAATATTATGAGGAAGTTATGAGTAAGAAAAATAAGGAATAATTTTAAGTAATAATAAGTGGGGGAATTCGGTAATTTAATGCAGTAGCAGAACTAAAAATCTTTATTGGCGTTAAAAAAATAAGACATTTTCTCGGTCTATTATTTAAGTAATTTTCAACTTCCCGAATTTGCTCGTCTGCATGATATGATTCATAACTGCTTTTATTTAGCGCCTTTTCCATTTTTACTCATCTACTTTTTGTTATCTAGGAGTGTCTTAAGTTTATTTTCCTCTCTACTAAATCTCATTCCATACTGCCTTCCTTAGTCCTATTGTCTATTTCTTTAAATCTTTCTACGATATCCACTTTTCGTTGCATAACTGCATTCCTGCGGCTATTGCTTTCTTCTTATTATCTATGCCATTGTTATTATCTTGGTCAAGTCAAGTCATCTCATATCTTTATCGGTGCTAGTGCCTTTGCCCTGTCGTACCTTTTCCCGCGCTCTTTTGGTTTTGCGGCGTAGCAGCGCTTACGCTCCGCTACGCCGCAAAACCAAAAGGTAGCGCAAACAAAAATAAAAAGAAATAAGTTTAAAAAGCTTTACTTTTCTGTTTCTCTTTTATAGAAAAGAGAAGTAAGTTGCAAGTGTCGTTAGAAGTTTTTGTTTCTTTTGGCAAAAGAAATTTCTGTCTCTCTTTTCCAAAGAGAGAAAAAACCTTTCTGGTCTTAAGCGCTTATTTGACTTTTACCAACGCCCTTAAGTAAAATATATAAATTATTTATATCTTATTTTTAAACTATTAAGGAGCAATAATGAGAATCTCGGCGAAATCGCGATATGGAATTTCATCTCTTATTTATATTGCTTATAACTCTAAAGCAAAAGAATATATAACTCTCCAAACGCTTTCCAGCCATTTGCAAATATCGCGCATATATTTAGAACAAGTTTTTGTTTTGTTAAAAAGAGCAAATCTTGTCTTGAGCGCAAAAGGGCTGCGCGGCGGATATCAACTTTCAAGAAAGCCCGATCTTATAAGCGTCTATGATATTTTAATGGCAACGGAAAGTTCGCTTTTTGAAAAAACTTCCTCGCAAAATATCGCCCCTGATAGATTTATTGATCTAACAGTCGCGCATTTTCTTTTAGAAAAAGTAGACGCAGCTTTTGAAAAAATGTTGAAGGAAATTACATTGGAAAATTTAATTGCCGATTTGGAAAAACAAATTTCTCAAAGCGGATTCATGTATCAAATATAAAAAGTCACGCAATATCAATTAACATAAGGAGTTAATAAATGGCAAAACTAAAAACAGGCAGACACACATCAGCGCTCAAAGAAGCAAGAAAAACTGTAAAAAGAACAGCAAGAAATTCATCAGTAAAAAGTTCTATTAGAACAGCTGTAAAAAAAGTTGAAGATTTAATTAAGAAAAAAGATGTGCAGGGATCTTTAGATGCATTAAGAAATGTTTTTTCAGTTTGGGATAAAGCAAGCAAAAGAAATATTGTTCATAAAAAAGCCGCTTCAAATCAAAAAGCCAGACTTTCTAAAAAAGTTTCAGCCATCTCAAAATAAAAACTCTCTCATAAATTAAAAAACCCCTAGACAAAAATTTTTGTCTAGGGGTTTTTTAGCTCTGTTTAAAAAAGTCTATTGTTTTTTTAAGGCCTTCATCTATAGAAATTTTTGGTTCATACCCGAGTTTTTTTCTGGCAAGCGTTAAATCCGCCCTGCGTTTTTTTGGATCATCGCTAGGCAGTTTTTCATAGACAATCTTAGATTTAGATCCCGTCAACTCTATAACTTTTTTGGCAAGATCTTCTATCGTTATTTCAAAATCCGATCCCAAATTTACCGGCCCCCTAAACCCCGCGGCGCTAAATAACATTTTATCTATCCCCGAAACTAAATCGCTTACATAACAAATAGATCTCGTTTGATCGCCTTTTCCATAAACTGTAATCGGCTCATTGTTTAATGCCTGCACAATAAAATTTGAAACAACTCTACCGTCCTGCCTGTCCATCCGCGGTCCATAAGTATTAAAAATTCTTATAACTTTTACCTCAAAATTATTTTGTCTGCCAAAATCAAAAACTAAACTCTCTCCAACTCTTTTACCCTCATCATAGCAACTGCGCACGCCGCAAGGATTGACATTACCCCAATAACTCTCTTTTTGCGGATGTTCCAATGGATCGCCGTATACTTCGCTTGTTGAAGCTTGCAAAAATATCGCTTTATTTTTCTTTGCAATTTCCAATGCGTTTAATACCCCGTTAAAACAAGTGTTTAATGTAAAAATAGGATCTTTTTGATAAGCTACAGGCGAGGCTGGACATGCAAAATTTAAAATATAGTCTATATGCTCGTTTATTTCAAACGGTTTTGTAATGTCGGTTTCTATAAATTTAAAACAGGAATTATTTTTTAAATGGCAAATATTATTTAAACTGCCCGTATAAAAATTATCAATGCCTATCACATTAAATCCATCCCCAATAAACTTATCGCATAAATGCGATCCGATAAACCCAGCCGCTCCCGTAATTAAAATTGACTTTTTCATTTAGAGCGTTCCCATACCGTAATAAACAAAACCTTCTTGACGTACATTTTTAGGCCGATAAATATTTCTGCCGTCAAAAATTACTTTGCCTTTCATCGTCTGTCTCAATGTCTCAAAAGAAATTTTTCTAAACTCCGACCACTCTGTTATTAAAAGCAATGCATCGGCATTTTTACAAGCCTCATATTGACTTGAGGCATAGACAAGCTTTCCATTATAATTTCCTAAAATTGACTTGGCGCTCTCCTCGGCAACAGGATCAAAAGCCTGCACGCAAGCCCCTAGTTTAATCAGCCTATCTATAATAACCAAAGAAGGAGCTTGACGCATATCATCCGTGCGCGGTTTAAAACTCAAACCCCAAACGCAAAATGTAAAGCCGTCAAGCGCGCCCTCAATATTTTCCTTTTGAAAATGTTCTAAAACTTTATTTACTAAAACGCTTTTTTGTTCCTCATTTACTTCGTCTACCGCTTCAAGCAATTTAGTTTTATATCCAAAACTTTTGCCCGTATGAATTAAAGCCAATACATCTTTTGGAAAACAAGAACCGCCGTATCCAACTCCCGGAAAAAGAAATTCATAGCCGATACGTTTGTCCGCGCCGATACCTTCCCTCACTAAATTGATATCAGCTTGCGCCTTTTCGCATAAATTTGAAATTTCATTTATAAATGAAATCTTGGTTGCAAGAAAACAATTTGCCGCATATGTTGTCATTTCAGCGCTACGCACATCCATAACTATTAAAGGATGAAATGTCCGTAAAAACGGCTCATAAATATCATGTAAAATTTGGCTGGCTTTTTTGGAATCCACCCCAATAACAACTCTATCGGGTTTTGCAAAATCCTCTATTGCGCTGCCCTCTTTTAAAAATTCTGGATTTGATGCAACATCAAATTCATGTTTTGTATTTTTAGAAATTATCTCTTTAACTTTTTGAGCTGTCCCAACAGGAACTGTAGATTTGTCAACAATAAGTTTATAGCCGTTCATGGATTTAGCTATCATCTTTGCGGCATTAAAAACATAAGTCAAATCCGCCTCGCCCGTCTGGCTCATCGGCGTGCCGACAGCAATAAAAATCACATCGGAATTTTTTACCGCATAATCTATATCCATTGAAAAACTAATTCTTTTTTCTTTAATATTTCTGGCAATAACTTCATCCAAACCCGGTTCAAAAATCGGCACTTTTCCGGAATTTAACATTGCAATCTTTTCTTTATCTACATCGGCGCAAATTACATTATTGCCGCTGTCGGCTAAACATGCCCCGCTCACAAGCCCCACATAACCAGAACCTATCATCGTGATATTCATTTTGCCTCCTACACCCTTAAAGTTATGGACAATTTTTTATTTAATTTGTCTATCAATTTTTGCATATTTTCATTGACGCAAACATCCGTCAAAGTTTTATCTAAATCTCTATAAGTTATGCTAAGACTATAGGCAATATTTTGCGCCCCAATTTTTTCATCATTAGAGTAAACAGAAAAAAGTCTATAATCTTCAATTAAGCCGTCCTCTTTTTTCACAGATTTTATCACTTGCTCAATTTTTTCAAAAGGTACGCTCTTGCTTGCCACAAAAGAAAGATCCCTTTTTACAGGAGGAAACTTTGCAAAAGGTTTAAACAAAACATTGTCAAGCCGTAAATCTCCAATTGCCTCTACATCTATTTCAAAATAAAAAACATCATTTTTTAGTTCTTGCGTTATCATTGGGTTTAAAGTTCCAAACTGGCCGATTGATTTGCCGCGATAAACTATAGAAGCGGTTTGACCGGGATGAAAAAAACTCTGCGGTGATAAATTATTTGATATGCAAAACTCATTGTTTGGCAAGAAATTTTTTACTACCGCCCCTAAAAAATAAAAATTATATTTTGTATCGCAATCGGCATTTTCCCATTTCCACCAATCGCCCCAAACATCCCCATACATTATGCCGGCGGCGGATTCTTTTTCGCCGTTTTTTGTAAAAATTTTTCCGCACTCAAAAAGCGAAACCGACGCCGCTCCTTGACCGATATTTGTCAGCAAATTTTTATATAGCGCAGGCAAGAGAGACGGCCGCAAAAGTTCATTTTCTTTTGAAACTGGATTTGAAATTTTGTAGTAACTTTTTAATCCAAACTTTTCTACGTCCGCGCTTTCTAAAAAACTATAGTTTAGAGCTTCGCAAAAACCAAGCCCAAATAAATGCATACGAATTTTTTTTAATAATGGACAAAAATAAGAGTCCGTCCCAATCGACAAATCATAATCTAAATTTACCTGCGGGATATTTTCATAACCGTTAATTCTTGCAAGCTCCTCAATTAAATCTATCTCAGCGCTTATGTCGTTGCGCCAAGACGGAACTTTACACAAAACAACTTCTTTTCTGGGCAGAAGATCGCAGCCCAAAAATCTTAAAATTTTGGCAATTTCATTTTCTTCAATGGTATAACCTAAAACCTTTTTTACTCTCTCAAACCGCAAAACAATTTCTGTAGGTTTAAACTTTTTTGTTGCAATGTCAGTTTTATTTACAATTGATCCGCCCGCAATCGCCGTAATTAAATTTATGGCAAACCAAGACGCCGTTTCCGTTATGCCCCAGTCCACGCCGCGCTCATACCTATAAGAAGAATCGCTTGAGAGCTTTAATTTTTTGGATGTTTTTCTAATGCTTGAAGCGTCAAAAATTGCGCTTTCTAAAAGAATAGCTTTTGTATTGTTTGTCACGCCCGAAACTTCCCCGCCCATAATGCCTGCAATTGCAACAGGAGCTTTTTTGTCGCAAATAACAAGCATGCTCTCATCCAGCTCATATTCTTTAGAATCAAGCGCCAAAATTTTCTCGCCCGTTTTAGCATTGCGCACAATAATTTCTTGGCCGTCAAGTTTTGCCAAATCAAAAGCATGCATCGGCTGGCCGAGCGAGAGCATTACATAATTTGTTATGTCTACAATATTATTTATAGGCCGCACGCCGCATTTTTCAAGCGCATCCGCCAACCACTCAGGCGAAGGTTTAACTTCAATATCTTTTATAATCACGCCGATATATCTTTGACATTTATCTGATTCAATTTTTACATTGTGACCCAATAAAGCATTGGAAGTTTTTATGGGAGGAAGAGTTAAATTTTTCTTTAGTTTTGCCGCAAGCTCGCGCGCTATTCCCAAATGACTTAAACAATCGCCGCGGTTGGGAGTAATTTCAAACTCTAAAACTGCATCCTCAACTTTATCTAAAATTATTTCTAAAGGCTGTCCCAATTTTGTTTTGGGGTCTAATTCCATTATCCCATCAGATTCCAACGCAAGCCCTAATTCTTTTTTAGAACACATCATCCCTTCAGATTCTATAGATCTAATTTTTGCTTTTTTAATTTCAAACCCGCCCGGGAGCGTAGCTCCAATTTTTGCCAAAGCTACAATCATTCCTTCTCTCACATTGGGCGCGCCGCAAACTATTTGATAGACCTCGCTGCCGTCGCTAACTTTGCACAACCAAAGTTTATCCGCATTGGGATGTTTTTGCGCCTCTAAAATTTTAGCGCTTACAATTTTTGTCCATGCAGGTTTGCTGTCGCTTAAAACAGTAGTTTCTACTCCAGAAAAAGTTAAAATGTCTGCCGTTTTATAGGGATCTATATCTAGGTCTATAAATTTTTTTAGCCAGTTAAAAGATATTTTCATTTTTTAAACTCCATTAAAATTGTCTCAAAAACCTTAAATCGTTTTCGTAAAATAAACGAATATCGTCAATGCCGTATTTAAGCATCGCAATTCTTTCAACGCCCATTCCAAAAGCAAAACCAGTATAGTTTTCGCTGTCGTATTCCACCGCTTTAAAAACATTTGGATGCACCATTCCGCACCCTAAAATTTCTATCCAGCCCGATTGTTTGCAGACGCCGCAACCCTTGCCCCCGCAAAAAAAACATTGCACATCCACCTCGGCGGAAGGTTCAGTAAACGGGAAAAAAGACGGTCTAAATCGTAATGATATATTTTGCCCAAAAAACTTTTTTACAAAACTTGCAAGCGTTGATTTTAAGTCTACAAAAGTGACATTTTGATTTACAAAAAGACCTTCAATTTGATGAAATGTTGAGCTGTGGCTAGCATCGCTTGCCTCATTTCTAAACACTCTGCCCGGCACAATCACACGCACAGGCGGCTTTTGATTTTGCATAACATGCACCTGCACAGGCGAAGTATGCGTCCTTAAAAGATCTTTAGAACCTTGCAAATAAAAAGTGTCTTGAACATCGCGGGCTGGATGATCTTCTGGATGGTTTAGAGCTTGGAAATTATACCAATCCGTTTCTATCTCAGGACCTTTGGCAATTTTAAATCCTAAAGAAATAAAAATTTGAGAAATATCTTCTATTGTTTTTGTGATGATATGAAAATGTCCCGAGTTTACAGGAAAGTAAAAGATAGGCGATATGTCAACTTTTTGGGACGCCGTTTTTTCTTGGATGGCTTTTTGGGAAAGTTCTTTTTCTTTATTTTCTAAAGCTTGCTCTATTATTTTTTTGGCTTCATTGGCTTTTTGGCCAAGCTCTTTTCTCTCGTCTGGTTTTAGAATTTTTAATGTTTTTAAGATCTTTGTAATTTCACCATCTTTACCAAGATATTTTAATTTTAATTCCGGTAAAGTTTGTAATGTTGCGGCGGCAATTTCACCTGCGGCCGAATTGATAATTTCATTTATGTCAATTTTCATTTTTCAAGCCCCATAAGATTATTTAATTTTTGGCGGGCAATTTTATAATCTTTATTAATTTCTAAAGCGCGGCCGTACATCTCTTTTGCCATTTCTACATTATGTAATCTTTCATTTATTAAACCAATATTATAACAGGCTTGCGCATTTGAAGGATTTATTTCTAAAACTTTTTTAAATTCGGCGAGAGCTTCGTTAAACTTATTGTTTAAAAAATAAGATTCGGCTAACTCCATATATTTCTGCTCTGTAAGCGTATCTTTATTTTGAGATTTCGGCATAATCATCCTACCCCTTAAATTTTTCTAAAGCTTCCACTGCTCCAATAACAACTAAAACATCCCCTTGCTTAACTTTATACTCTGATCCCGGAACCATAGTTATTTTTTCTTTAATGTCATTTTGACCGTCCGCTGAAATGGTAGGCACGGCGCTGCGCACAGCAATGACGGTTAGTTCAAATTTATTTCTAATGTCTAATTCTTTTAAAGTTTTATCCCAAAAATCGCTCGGCGCAACAATTTCCATGAGATTGTAATCGTTTGAAAGTTGGATTTGTTCTAAAATATTGGGCGATACAATGCTTGCAACAAATTTCTTTGCCATTTCAAGTTCGGGATAAATAACTTGATTGGCGCCCAACTTTACAGCAACCTTTGAATGCCAAACATCCACGCACTTTACAATAATATTGTTGACGCCTAAATCTTTAACTATCAGTGTAGCTAACATGCTCGTCTTTACATCCCCCACTGAAATTAAAGCCGCGTCGCAATCTGTGATGCCCGCTTTCTGCATGGCTTTTTCATCGCTTGCATCTAAAATTAAGGCCTGCGTTACAAAAGGCGCTATTTCATTTACAATCGTTTCATCTCTGTCTATAGCTAAAACTTGCATGCCATGTTTTACTAATTCGCAACTGACATTATAACCAAAAGTTCCAAGTCCTATAACAACAAATTGTTTTTTTTTATTTTTCATTTTACCCCACAAAAACATCGGCCTGCGGATATTTCGGTTGGTGGATATGCGCTATGTGGCCGATAGTTAAAAGCAAAAATGTGGCAATGCTGATACGCCCGATAAACATAGCCACGATCTCAATAATTTTTCCAAAAACAGATAAATCTTGCGTAAACCCTAAAGAAACCCCGGCATTTGAAAATGCCGCTGTCGTCTCAAAAAATAAATCTATCGGAGGATGATGCGGTTCCACAAGAACCATCATAACCGTCAAAGCAAAAAGCGTCATCACAAATAAAACTACAATTAATGCGGTTTTTCTAACTAATGTATTGGACAAACGTCTTTTAAAAATACAGACATCTTCTCTGCCTTTTATAAAGCTCTCTATTGAGACGAGCATAACAATAAAAGTTGTAACTTTTAAACCGCCCGACATGCTTGCCGGCGCCCCCCCTATAGCCATTAAAAAAGCTATAAAAATTTTTCCCAAAGGACTGAGAGCCGCCATATCAGTGGTATTAAACCCAGAGGTGCGCAAACTCGCCGATTGAAAAAGCGCATTGATAAAATTTTGTTTGGCGATAATAAAATAAATAATTCCCAAGATTAAAAATACAGCGGTAGTGGAAAGAACAATTTTTGTATGCGTTAAGAGATGAACATGTTTGTCTTTATAGGAATCATACATATCTACCAAAACAAAAAAACCGATACTGCCTAAAATAATTAAAATCGTAAAAACAAATAATATAGCGGGATCGGAATAATAAGCCGTCAAACCATTATCAAACGGCGTAATGCCTGCATTGCAGAAAGCCATAATGCAATGAATAAATCCAAGATAAATAGATTTGAGTAGAGGATAATGTCTTAAGAACAATACAGACAATACAATTGTGCCGACAATCTCTATAGCTAAAACAAAAAAGATAGATTTTTCTAAAACATTTTTGAATTCGCTAAAAGAAGTTATGTCAAAAAATTCATGCATTATGCGTCTATCTTTTATGGTTATTTTGCCCACTAAAACGGCGCTTAAAGTTGTAACAAACATATAGCCCCATCCGCCCAGCTGAACAAGCAAAGTAATTACTAGCTGCCCAAAAATAGAATAGTGCTGCCCAATTGAAACGACAGTTAAACCTGTTACGGAAACAGCTGAAACGGATGTAAACAAATTTGCCATAAAGGAAAATCCTACGCCGTCCTTTAGAGAAAAAGGCAAACATAAAAGCAATGTCCCAATAGCTATAATTGATACAAAAAATAAAACTAAAGTTTTAGCAGGCGAAAATAACATCAAGCTTTTTTAGCAAGTTCAGCCAATTGTTTAAATGCAGCCACGTCATTTATAGCAAGTTCAGCCAACATTTTTCTGTCTACGGCAATATTTGCCTTTTTAAGCCCGCATATAAATTTATTATAGGAAAGCCCTTCTTCTCTGGCGGCGGCGTTTAAACGCACTATCCATAAACTGCGATAATTCGCTTTATTGTCTTTGCGCCCCTCATAAGCATAAGCCAAAGATTTTGCCAGTTGTTGTTTTACCATTCTCCAACGATTTTTCTTTGTGGCATAAGAACCTTTGGCAAGTCTAAATTTCTTTTTCTTTTTCTGTCTTGTATATACCGCACTTTTTACGCGCATAATTGTCTCCCTTTGAAATAATATTTATTTTTATTTCTAAAAATCGTACGGCAAAAACTTTTTCATTGTTCTCATGTCGGACTTTTGAACATACTCCGCTTTTCTGGAAAGTCTATTTTGATTTCCCGAATCTCCAGTCAATAAATGGCGTTGACCCGCTTTTCTAAATTTAACTTTTTTACCAGCGCTCACTCTAAAACGTTTTTTTGTAGCGCTATGCGTTTTCATTTTTGGCATATTGCCTCCAATATTTTATTTTGCAAATCTACTTTTTTCTTTTTGGCGCAAGCGTTAAAAACACCCGCGTTCCCATAGAAGATCTTTTGCCTTCCGCTTCTGCAATGTCGGCAAGCGCCTCTTGAATTTTATCTACAATTTTTATTCCCAACTCTTTATGCTGCATTTCTCTGCCAGAAAACATCGCGGTAATCTGCACTTTATCGCCGTCCTCAATAAACTGACGCGCGCGCTTAATTTTAATTTCCAAATCATGCACGCCGATTCTCGGCCTCACCCTGACTTCTTTTACTTGAATAATTTTTTGCTTTTTCTTGCTTTCTTTTTCGCGCTTGTCAACTTCATAACGAAACTTAGAAAAACTAATAATTTTGCAAACGGGAGGATTTGCAGTTGCAGAAATTTCAACTAGATCTAATCCTTTTGCATTCGCTAAAGCTAAAGCCTCGGCAATGCCGACAATGCCCGCTTGCGCTCCATCTGAATCTATAAGCCTAACCTGTGGGACCCTTATAGATTGATTAATACGATATCTCTTGTTTTCGACGATACCCTCCTCTGGCTTATAAGCCAATAAAAAAAGCGAGGCATAATTCCGCCTCGCTCATAAAAAAACTATAGCGTTCCGCAGAACGCAAATTATTGTTTTATTACTTAACCTTTTTGCCAAAATGGCTTAAGGTGAGCCGGCCGGCTTCTTTAAAATGTCTGCCTCAAAAATTTAACAACGGTTTTATCATAACAAAAAACTAAAAAGATGTAAAATGCGGCTCTTTTGTAAAAAAGAGTTGGAAATTATTTCTCTTTTGGTAAAAGAGAAACAGAAAATTAAAGACAAGACATTTTTCTCTTTTTGAAAAAAGAGAAACAGAAAAAC
>JAITCX010000138.1 GCA_031282945.1 Elusimicrobiota bacterium | reverse complement strand
GTTTTATGATGCAAAATGAAGTATTGTCTGCGCAAATAGAAGAATTGATTACGCAAGCCATAGACACGCATGTCCACAGCGCTCCAAGTTATTTCCCACGATTATTTGACGATTTGCAATTAAGGCAGGATATTCTTAACTCGCCGATGACAGGAGTTGTTTTGAAATCTCATGGGCAAGCTACGCCTGAGCGCGCCTATATTGGAAATAAGCTTGCCGGGCGAGAAGTATTTTTTGGTTCTATAACTTTAAACCTTTTTAACGGCGGTATAAATCCCATCGCGGTTGAAGGTGAGTTATTGATGGGCGCAAAAATTGTGTGGTTTCCAACAATTCATGCGGCAAACCACATTAAATTTTACGGCGGCTCAAACTATAAAAACATGAAAACTACGCATACTTTACCCGAGATAAAAGAAGGGATAAAAATTATTGATAAAGACGGTAAGCTTTTACCAGAAGTAGACGAGGTTTTAAAGGCGGTAAAAAAATATGACGCTTGCGTTGCAACGGGACATATGTCTATAGAAGAAAGCGTTTTATTGTGCAGACGGGCTTTGGCTTTAGGGATAAAAAAAGTTGTTTTGACGCATCCCGATTTTGAAACTCAAAGAGTTCCTGTTGCGCTGCAATCGGAGCTTGCGAAAGAAGGCGTTTTTATTGAAAAGACCGCTTTAAATGTTAGGTGGAAAAGCATCACAATGGCGGATATGGCAAAAAGTATTTTAGAAATAGGATCAGCGCACTGCATTATCTCTACAGATTATGGGCAAGTGACAAGCCTGCCTATTCCACAGGGGATGCGGGAATATGTAGCGGATCTTTTAAACAATGGAATTGCAAAAGAGGATATAGAGATTATGTTAAAGAAAAATCCAAGAAAAATCTTGGGCTTCAAGGGGGATTAAAGCATGGCTTTTTTATCAAAATTAATTCGGACGTCGGCATTTAAGAGAACAATTATATCTATTGTATTGGGTTTTATTATAACTTTATTATGCATTAATTTAGAGCTTCCAAGACGATCGGATATAAAAAATATTTTTAATGCTCAAACTATAATAAGCGGGCTAAATATTGGCCAAATGGGCAATGAGATAATTTTTGAAAGCGCTGATGAAAAAGTTGAGATAGAAAATAATGCGCAGTGGTTTAAAAATGCTGACGGGCAAGTAGGTTCAGTGGTCATTATAAAGGATGTAGCGTCAAAATGGAAACAGAAAACTTTGCAAGCAAAAATTATTGGAGACGGGAATCTTGAGATAAAACTTTCCGGACTTTATGAGGATTTTCCCGACGATCCCGTTATTTTTGTGTCTTATCAAAATTTTAGAATAGACGGCAAAGAATTTTTTGAAGGAGTAAAAGAAGGGCGCAATGATAAGGACGAGTTGATCTTTAAAATTCCGGTTAAAAATGGTCAAGAGCTTGAGATAAGTTTTGAATATAAAAACGGCGTGACTTTTTATACTATTGTATCTCAAAATGCGGCATTTTTAAATTTATGGTTGATATTATTTATATTTGTGTTTTTGATACTAAAAATTATGCGAAAATAGTTTTTAGGGAAATTGGAAAAATGTTTTAGTAAGGCGATAGGCTGATTTTGATTGTTTACGTATGTAAGATCAAAAATTAATTTAAAAATGCGAGGGTTTAGTTGAATAGCATTCTATTAAAATTTTATTCTTTGAAAAATTATTTGCTGGGTCTCCCCATGCCTAAAAAAATATTTTTATCTCTCATAATAAGTTTTCTTATTATCTTGATATATTTCAATCAAAGTATTCCAAAAGAATATGTAGAAAATGCTTTTAATACCCAAACTGTAATAAGCGCGGTAAATATTGGCAAAACGGGCAATGAGATAATTTTTGAAAGCGCTGATAAAAAAGTTGAAATAGAAAACAATGCGCAATGGTTTAGAGATGCAGACGGGAGCATAGGTTCAGTTGTCCTTATAAAAGATGTCGGCAGTAAATGGAAACAGAAAACTTTACAAGCAAAAATTATTGGAGACGGTGAAATTTTGGTAAAACTTTCAGGGTTTTATTCTAATTTTTCCGATTCTCCTGTTGTCTTTGTAGAATATAAAAATCTTAAGATAAATGATCAAGATTTTTTTTCTGAGGTAAAAACTGGACGCAATGATAGGGATGAACTAATTTTTAATGTCCCTGTTGATGATGGGCAAGATTTTGAGATAAGCATTGAGTATAAAAATGCTGTGAATTTTAGCGCTGTATTAAAAGAAAATTTCAGCCTATTTATTGTAATTGTATTTTTGCTGCTTTTTATTTGTATGTATTTATTTAATACGAACTTGAGCGCTAGAATTGTTTGTAAAGTTTGGATTTGGGCTTTAATAATTTCGTGTCTTTATTTTATTATGCTCAATGGAGTTCTTTTTAGAAGTTCCGATGATCCTTGGCAATTTCTTGCATTGGCTAGTTCTGAAAATGCTTTTCATCTTTTAGATAATTGGGCAAGATTTGTAGGCGATATATCGGGTCGTTTTATGCCGCTTTATTCAACTAAATTTCAAGTTTTGGCAATGGTTGCGCCTCATGGTCAAACCGCAATGGCTTGCTATATGTTAAACGCTTTGCTGTTTGCTGTATTAATTTTAACATTGGCAAAAATTTTAGATTTTACAACAAAACAGAGAGTTGCGCATTCATACATTAAATTATTTTTAATAATTTCTTTGCCGTTTATAGCGCATTATCTACTTTTAACTTTTTGCTTGATAACGTTTACTGAAGTTGAAATTTTGGTGAGTTTGAGCATTTTTTTATTTGCTTATAAAAAAATTTATATGGGGCAAAATAATTTAGGGGGTGATAGCCACTCCCCCGTGGAGCGCTATTATGAAAATGGAAATTGGATAAACATTGGCAATAAGAAAAATATTTGGGTCGTCATAGCAATAATTTCCGCTATGATTGCAACATATAGTAAAGAATCAGTTTTTATTGTTTTTTTAGTTATAGCTTGTTCTAATTTTTTGTTTAGTCCAAAGAAAATGGAAAAATATTTGAGAGTATTTAATATTGCTCTTATTTTAAATGGCGCAGTGTTTCTTGTTTTATATTACTTTTTGAGTTTTAGTATTTCTGCTAGAACATACAATGGTGGATTTTTTAGTTTTTTTTCATTGCCTTTTATGTCTCAAGCGCTTGCTTTTGTAAATATTCCCATTTTAATTTTAATTATTATTTTTACTTTGGTGAGAGTTTATTTCGTTTTATTTAAACGCGATAGACAATATATTTTTTATGACGGATTGCTATTTGCCTCTTTTGTCCATATTCTTGCAAATAAAATATTAAATCTTGATTTGGCTTATTATTTCTTGCCTGCAATTATCTTATTTTTGCCGGCTGCAGCTCATTGGCTCTGTATTTTATATGATAGAAAAAAATATATTTGTCTATTTTTAATTCTTTTATTTATTCTATATTCCAATATTCAAGCTGCTGATAAAATTAAAAATGATTTCACCGCCTATTATTTAACGGGTCGCGTTAATACATATAATATTCTAAAGTTAAACGTATTGTCAAAAAGCGGACATCCAATTGTTCAATATAAATTGTCTGATGATCAATTATCTTTTGCATATGAAAGGTTATCAACTTTTATGATTAGTTATATAGGAAGTGGATATTTTGCAGAAAATATTTTGGATGTAGAACCCAAAGTTGTAGAGAAGTTAGATATATTGCAAGAGTTGGACAATAATGGGGTATATATGTCTGGAATAAATAATTTAATGGACATTGATAAACGTTTTGAAAATTTTGTCCCTTTTGGGAAAATAATTTTACATTGGCAGAGTTGGCGTATATATTTGTTTTTTTATGCGCATAAATATAAATTAAAGTAATTTGTGATTTTATGATTTCTGTAAAGTTTTAAATTTAAATGTAGTGCAAAAATTTTGTAAGGAGAGTTTATGACAACAGCAGTTATTGGTTATCCAAGAATTGGCGCAGAACGCCAATTGAAATTTGCAACGCAAAGATATTGGGCGGGAGA
>JAITCX010000063.1 GCA_031282945.1 Elusimicrobiota bacterium | reverse complement strand
GGGATGAGGCGGTCGTAAAGAAGTCCCCGAGCTAGCGGTGGATCAAAGAATTTAGATTTCAGGAAAAGTCAAAAAAAATAAAGCGATAAGTAAGAATTTGATAATTTTAAAAAATGATTTTGCAGAGGGAGTCTTTGCTGTTGAGAGAAAAAGGGGGAAATTTTTATTCTATTCTTTCAATTACGAAAATTTTCTGACCGCTAGATGTGCTGTTGCCGTTGTTGTTTGTCTTTGCCGTGTTGTGTCTTTGTCGTGTCTTGTCTTTGTCGTGTTTTGCCCTCGCCCGCGCTCTTTTTATTTTTTAGCCTAGCGAAAGCGGCAAAGCGCTTGGTCTTTACGAGAAATTTTTTTCGCCAAGAGGGCAAAGGGAACTGGAAGTTTCCTTTGTCCTCACCCACGCGGGCGTGACAGTATAGACTGCTGTCTGTCACCTCAAAAGTAGAGTCGGCGCGGGGGCGAAAAAAATTTTCGCATGGCGCGTGGCTAAAAAAATAAAAAGGGAGCGCAAAAAAAATTATAAAGAGTTTGATAAAGAGAAAGAAAGTTATGAACCTTCAATGAGAAAAAAATGAACTTTTAAAAAAGAGATTTTAAGCGGCGTTCTTAATCAAAAGGGAGCGCAAAAAATATATAAAGAGTTTGATAGAGGGAAAAGGAGTTATGAACTTTCAGTGAGAAAAAAATGAACTTTTTAAAAAAGAGATTTTAAGCGCCGTTCTCAATAAAAAGGAATAGCAAAAAAATAAAGAGAAAAGAGTTGCAAGAGTGTTATTTTTCTGTTTCTTTTTATAGAAAAAAGAAGTAAGTTGCATGTGTCGTTAGAAGTTTTTGTTTCTTTTGCTAAAAAAAATAATTTCATTACTCTTTTTTATAAAAGAGTTCAGTGTCGTTAGTTTTTCTGTTTCTCTTTTTTCAAAAAGAGAAAATCCCCCTTGCGTTTTGTTTCTTTATCTCAAAAATGTAAAATTAAATTTACATGTATTTACGCCAACCTAAAGGCGCAAAATATTGGCGTTTTGCTAAAGTTTAAAAGCAAAACGTCAAGACAGCAAAAAGGAGAGTTTTATGAAAAAAATTGTTTTGGTTAGACATGGGGAAAGCGTTTGGAATAAGGAAAATCGTTTTACTGGTTGGACGGATGTAGATCTGTCAGAAAAAGGCGTAAAAGAAGCGGTTGACGCAGGAATTTTACTCAAAAAAGAAGGCTTTAACTTTGACCTTTCTTATACATCTGTTCTAAAACGCGCCATAAAAACTTTATGGAATATTTTAGATCAAATGGATTTGCAGTGGATAGATCAAATTCATAATTGGAAATTAAACGAAAGACATTACGGCGTTTTGCAAGGATTAAATAAAGCCGATACCGCCAAAAAATATGGAGAGGAACAAGTAAAAATTTGGCGCAGAAGTTATGACATAGCCCCAGATCCTCTCACCCTCGACGACCCCCGCGCTCCTCAACATGACCCGCGTTATAAAAATGTAAACCCAAAAGAACTTCCCCTCACGGAATGTTTAAAAGATACCGTCGCCCGCGTAAGTCCTTACTGGGAATTGGAAATAGCTCCAAAAGTTAGAGAAGGTAAAAACATTATTATCGCCGCCCATGGCAACAGTTTGAGAGCATTGGTAAAATATTTGGATAAGGTAAGCGATGCCGATATCATAAATTTAAATATCCCAACGGCAATGCCTTTGGTCTATGAATTAGACGACAATTTGATTCCAATTAAACATTACTATCTCGGCGATCCAGAAGCGGTAAAAAAAGCTATGGAAGCTGTCGCAAATCAAGGCAAAGCTAAATAATGCCCCGCTTTATTTTTTCCGCCAAGCTATAAAATAAATTTTCTCAAACGGCGCACCGCCCGACCCTTTCGCAAAAGTTGAAATCCATTAAAGCCGGAGAGAAAAATGTTTTGTTTTAATGCAAAACAAAAAAGGAGCGTTCATGTTTTATTCCAAGTTGTTTGCCCCCACCTTAAAGGAAGCGCCTAGTGATGCAGATGTAATTTCCGCAAAACTTCTTATAAGAGCGGCGATGATCAGAAAAATGTCGGCAGGTTTATACGAATATTTGCCGCTGGGACTGAGAGCATTGAGAAAAGTTGAAAATATCATTAGAGAAGAATTAAATTCAATAGATGCTCAGGAAGTAAAATTACCGCTGATCTTGCCAAAAGAACTTTGGGATGAATCCGGCAGGTGGGATGTTTACGGCAAAGAATTGTTCCGCCTCAAAGATAGAAAAGAGGCGCAGTTTTGCCTTGCCCCAACGCATGAGGAAGCTATAACAAATTTGGCGCGCCGCGATCTGCATTCCTATAAACAATTGCCGGCAATATTTCATCAGTTTACCCAAAAGTTTAGAGATGAAATTCGGCCGCGTTTTGGCATTATGCGCTCAAGAGAATTTTTAATGAGCGATGCTTATTCCTTCCATACAGACGAGGCAGACTTGGATAAATGCTATGAAATAGTTTTTGACGCTTATAAAAAAATATGCGCCCGCTGCGGTTTAATTTTTAGACCGGTGGAAGCTCAGACGGGCGCAATCGGCGGCTCCTATTCCCACGAGTTTATGGTCTTGGCAAAGACAGGCGAGGAGGAAATCGCTTGGTGCGAATGCGGTTACGGCGCCAATGTTGAAAAAGCCAGCGCTCTTGTTTTAGAAAATGCGCAAGAGAAAGAACTCGCTTTAGAAAAAGTTCCAACCCCCAATGTTAAAACAATTGACGAGGTGGCAGCTTTTTTTAAAGTGGATGCCGCTAAGGCTGTTAAGTCTATGATTTATTTGGCAGACCAAAAACCTGTTCTCGTCTTGATAAGAGGAGACAGACAAATAAATGAGGCAAAGCTTGCCGCTGTTTTGGGCGCATCTGAAATTGCATTGGCGCAAGTCGAAACGGCAATGGACTTTACGGGATCCGCTTTTGGTTCTATTGGACCGATAGGTTTAAAAAAACCAATCCAAACAATTGCCGATATTTCCGTCAGCGCAATTTCAGGCGCAATTGTCGGCGCAAATGAGGACGGATTTCATTATAAAAATTTCCGCTTAGACAGAGACTGCCCCAAACCACAATTCTTTGATATTTCAAAAGC
This sequence comes from Elusimicrobiota bacterium, assembly GCA_031282945.1. Classification (GTDB taxonomy): domain Bacteria; phylum Elusimicrobiota; class Endomicrobiia; order Endomicrobiales; family Endomicrobiaceae; genus JAITCX01. Next base: position 4,843 of record JAITCX010000063.1, on the reverse strand, counting down.
GCAGGACGGCGATATCTGCCCTGTTTGCAAAAAACATAAACTGCAGTTTTGCCGCGGCATAGAAGTAGGGCATACTTTTAAACTTGGAACTAAATATTCTAAAGCCCTAAAAGCGCATTACTTAAATGCGCAAGGCCAATCGCAGCCAATGGTTATGGGGTGTTATGGAATTGGGGTGTCTAGAATTTTAGCGGCAATAGTTGAGCAGAGTTTTGACGATAAGGGCATAATCTGGACTGACAATGTAAATCCTTTTTGCGTGGAGATTATACCGATAGATTATAATGATGCAAAAACTAAAGCGGTAACGCTTGAAATTTATAATGCGCTAAATCAAAATGGAATTGATGTACTGATTGATGATAGGGATGAGCGGGCTGGAGTAAAATTTAATGATGCGGATTTAATCGGTATTCCCTTTAGAATTACTATAGGCAAAAAAACTCTTGAGACAGGAAATGTTGAATTTAAAAGGCGCAAAGACCCAAAAGAAAATATAAAACTTTTATCGCCAAGCCAAGCCGTAGCCGAGATTTTAAATGTATACAAAAAATAAAATGGCTAAGAAAGCATTGATAATATCAGTTAAAGAACCCAATGCGCATAAAAAAGCGGCGGAAATTGTTAAAAGCGGGGGGATCATAATTTGCCCAACTGAAACAGTTTATGGTTTTGCAGGCGGCGTTTTTGACGATTTTGCAAGACAAAAAATTTATTCAATAAAAGGACGCAATTATAAAAAGCCCCTCGTCATTATGGCAGGCGATATAAATTCCGTAAAGATTTTAGCGGAAATTCCTCAAAAAGTTTTCAAGCTCATAAAACATTTTTGGCCGGGCAGATTGACCTTAATTTTTAATACAACTCCCCTTGGAAAAATTTTATCAGGCGGCAGAAATAATATCGGCATAAGAATTCCCGATCATAAATTTATGTTAGACTTTCTAAAAACTGCAAATATTCCTCTCTGGACAACCTCTGTAAATATCTCCGGGAAAGAAAGCGCTAAAAGTTTTAAGCAAACTTTAAAATTCGCTCACAAAGTAGACGCTATTGTAGACGGCGGCAATTGCCAATATAGTTTTGAATCCACAGTAATAGACGTCACTTCTTTTCCTTATACCGTCATAAGAAAAGGCAGTTTGGATACCAATGAAATATTAAAGCGTTTGTGATGAGATTATTCTTTTTGCAAAAAAGAATCGGCAATATTTCTCTTGAGAAGAAAGTATTCTTTTTCAAATAAACGTTTGGATTTTAGCAAAAACTAAAAAGGAGTTATCATGGATTATCTTTCAGAATCCCTAAAAAAACATTTTCAATGGAAAGGCAAATTGAAAATAGACCCAAAAATGCAAGTTGAAAATAAAACGGATTTATCGCTTGTCTATACCCCCGGCGTTGCCTCGGCCTGTCTTGAAATCCAAAAAGACATATCCAATAGTTTTAAACTTACAGGGCGGGCAAATATGATTTGCGTGGTAACCGACGGGACAGCCGTTTTGGGTTTAGGCGATATCGGGCCGGAGGCGGGAATGCCCGTTATGGAAGGCAAATGCGTTTTATTTAAAAAGTTCGGCGATGTTGATGCCGTGCCGCTTTGCATACGTTCAAAAGACACCGATGAAATTGTAAACACGGTGGCTCTGCTTGCGGGAAGTTTTGCAGGCGTAAATTTAGAGGATATTTCCGCTCCCAGATGTTTTGAAATTGAAAATCGTTTAAAAGAAATTTGCGATATTCCAATTTTTCATGACGATCAGCATGGCACCGCTATTGTGGTTTTGGCGGCATTAATAAATGCATTAAAAGTTGTAGGGAAAAAAATGCAAGATATAACCTGTGTAATTGCGGGAGCGGGGGCGGCCGGCATTGCAATTGCAAAACTCTTAAAAACGCAAGGCCTTAAAGATTTTATAATGTGCGATAGAAAAGGCGCAATTTATAAAGACCGCCAAGACGATATGAATCCTATTAAAAATGAAATTGCGCAAATTTCAAATCTTGCAAATAAAAAAGGAAGTTTGGCGCAAGTTATAAAAGGCGCGGATGTTTTTATCGGCGTAAGCTCGGGAAATATTTTAGATGCGGATATGGTAAAAAACATGGCGGCAGATCCAATAATTTTTGCTATGGCAAACCCAATTCCAGAAATTTTTCCTGATATAGCTTTAGAAGCGGGAGCCGCAGTAGTGGGAACAGGCCGAAGCGATTTTGCAAATCAAATAAATAATGTTTTAGCTTTTCCCGGCGTTTTTAGAGGAGCGCTTGACGCCCAAGCGAAAGACATAAATGATGAAATGAAAATTGCCGCGGCTTTTGCTCTCAGCGGACTTATCACCGATAAAGATCTTCGCAGTGATTATATTATTGTCTCGCCTTTTGACGATCGCATTAAGAAAGCGGTCTCCCAAGCGGTGTTTGAGGCGGCTAAAAAATCAGGCGTATGCAGAAATTAAAAATTATGCTTAGAAAAATATTTAACTTTCCTCTCTTTTTTAAAGTTTCGCTGTGTTTATTCTTTTTCTTTTTAGCGGCCTCGCAGACAACTGCTAAAACCCAACTTCCCGAAAATTTTGTTTATGTTTCAGACATAACATCCGACATTGTTTTTGAGATTAGATATTTTACAAGTTATAATTTTGTAGGCCAAAAAATAGACGGCTATAAAGCGCCCGTTGCAATTTTAACTAAAAATGCAGCTTTAGCTCTTGCCGCCGCAGCCCGAGATTTTGATAAATTGGGATACGTTATAAAAATATTTGACGCTTATCGTCCAACAGAAGCAGTAGATCATTTTAATAGATGGTCTAAAAATTTATCCGCTGTAAAAAATAAGATTTATTTTTATCCCAATGTAGATAAATCGCGTCTCTTTTCTGACGGCTATATCGCCCACCGATCCGCTCATTCAAGAGGGAGCGCCGTGGATATAACGCTCATAGAAAAAGCGACAGGAAAGGAAATTGATATGGGGGCGCCTTTTGATTTTTTAGACGAGAAATCAAATTACAATACTAAAAATATTACGCCGCGGCAGTTTTCAAATAGAAAACTTTTAAGAGATATTATGACAAAAAATGGGTTTGTCCCATACGATAAAGAATGGTGGCATTTCAGGTTGAAAAAAGAAACTTTTACCGATACATATTTTAATTTTGCAGTAGAATAAAATAATAAAGTTTAGGAGAAATTTATGGAGCGTCAAGATAGAAAAAAACTTTTAGCCGATTATAAACAACAGCCTAAAATTTGCGGAATTTGCGCTATAAAAAATATGTCAAATGGAAAAATGTGGATAGAAACTACATTAAATATGGAAGGCAGACGAAACCGTTTTGAATTTATAAAATCAACTAATTCAGGCGTCCCGCCGCTTTTGCGCGATGATTGGCAAACCTATGGACCGCAGGCATTTTGTTTTGAAGTTTTGGAGGAATTAAAAAGAGGCGAAACTCAAACGGATGCGGAATTTGCAGAGGATTTAAAAGTATTAAAAGAAATGTGGGTTGCAAAATTTAAGGCGCAAGACCTGTATTAAAAATACCGCTAGCTATTTTACATTTATAAAAAAGCATTTAATTGGGCGTGAAAAAATAGAATTATAAAAAACTAAAACATTAATAATTCTAATTATTTAACAGCGCTGGAAGGCTGCAATTAAATCTTTTTGCATTAGGATTGCAAATCTTGAGGGGCTTTTCTGGGGGGGATTGTTATGCTTTTTAAAGCAAAGAAACCTGAAGCAATTGACCCGATAAAATAGATAGACCACAAATATGTATAGTATCCTCCAAAAGCGACGCCCACTCCCGCCAGCACAAAAGAAAGCCCAAAAATATAACAAGAAGCTTCAAGGTATTTCCATTTTAAAGGCATTTGATTGTAGATATGCGCAAGGGTATACTCATAGCGTCTGTGTTTTATATAGCTTGAGGCGAGAATTAAAAAACCTACAGGGGAGATCAACTGGCATATTAAATGAATCATAACAAGTTGAGGCAAAGTCGACTGCCAAACGCCGTCATATAAAGTTAAACCATAACTTGAAAAAATAACTTTAGATTCCGATCCGATCACAGTATTTATTAAAACAAAAATTATGCCCATTAAAGATCCAACTGCATAAGCGGCAAACTTTGAGGATTTAGGCGCGCCGCTGGGCGTGGGCGCCCAATGAAAAATTGCCACTAAAATGGACGGCGCTACATAGGCCATTAAAAAAAGTTGACGCACGCAGTTTACAATTAAAGGCATTGGATAAGGTCCTAAAATATTTTGCAAGGGTCTTGTTAAAAAATAAATTCCAAAGAGGGTAAAAGCAAACTGCAATTGTTGAAAACGGATCTCGCCAAACATTATGGAACGTACTTTTGCAATTTGATGAACTTTCCAAGCCAGATAAAAATACATTCCGCCAGAAAATATTGGCAAACAAATAGTAATTAGCAGACCCGTCATTTTACTGACTCCTTTTGGATTTTATTTGTAAATGCTTTGAGAGTATTTTCAAGCAGAGAGGTTATGGTCATAGGTCCAACGCCGCCCGGCACAGGCGTGATATGACAATTGGTATTTTCAAAACTTGCAAAATTGACATCGCCTGCAATGCCGTTTGAGAGTCTGTTTATCCCCACATCAATTATTGCCGCATCGTTTTTAGTAAAACTTGAATCTATAAAATTGGGGCGTCCCACAGCCGCAATGCAAATGTCGGCCATAAGCGTAAAATCTTTTAAATTTTTTGTATGGGAATGCGCTATAGTTACTGTCGCATTATTTGCCAATAAAAGAGCGGCCAAAGGTTTGCCCACTAAATTTGAGCGGCCGATAATTACGGCAT
>JAITCX010000051.1 GCA_031282945.1 Elusimicrobiota bacterium | reverse complement strand
ATAAAATAAAGCGGCGCGCTGATACTGCGGCAAATGAAAGATTTTATCATTCTCATCTTGCGATATTATTGGCGGCAAATGGATTTATGCTTGAAGGAGAATCAAGCTCGGGCTTAGGGAACGCCGACATAGTGATATTAAATGAAAATTTTACGCTTGTCTGCGAAATAAAATACACCGCCGATATTTCCAAAGCAAAAACAAAAGTTGAAGAGGCATTAATGCAAATTAAAGAAAAACAATATTATGCAAAATATACTTTAGGTAAAAACAATAGGGTAATTTTATTGGGCTTGGTTTTTGCCGCCGGCGGCAAGAAGGTAAAATGCAAATTAGAGGAAATTTTATTTTGAAAGCTAAATAATTTCTTTTCTTTTTACAAAAGATTTTTCCTTTTTTGACGTATGCTTTTTATTTATATACAATTATGTGAATAATATGTTGAAAACTTTATCATAATTGGACGATATAATGAACAGCTCTCTTGCAAAAATTACTCTTATTATATTCAAAATATATTTTTATATTTTATGTTTTACAAATAAAATAATGCACAATAAAATAATAATATTATCTTATAAACCGCCTCTCTGCGCCAATATTCATTTTCCAAAAATCAAAAACATTTTTCAAAAATTCATCACAAATCTTAGATTTGCCTTGGCAGGCTTTTTACATTTTATGCATTTAAAAATTTATTTAAAATCCATAAATAATTTTTTCTTTAATCTTCCTTTTGTATTTATAAAATATATTAAGAGATTTTTTATTATGGGATTTGCGGCGTTTTGTCTGCTTTTTCTTTTTTGCCAAAAGGCGCAAAGCGATGCAAATACATGGAATAATTTTGTTACAGATTATCGAAACGGAATTTCTCCTATCACTTTACTTGACAATCTTACTGCAGGAACTTCCAAGATTGGCCAATCGGGAAATAAACGCTTAACGATTGACGGTGACGGGCATTTTCTAGATTCTATAAATCTCACGGACTCCCAATTTTCCTTAGAGGATTCAACTATTACGTTTAAAAGCATTATATTCCAAAATTTCTATAGTAATGGGAGCGGAGGAGTTATACGGGGGTTAAGGAGTTCTCTTGCATTTACCGGCAATGTCAATTTTAAAAATAATTATTCTCAATATAGGGGCGGCGCAATTTTTGTAGAGAATTACTCCGATCTCTCTTTTATCAATTCAAGCATAACTTTTATATATAGTAGAGCGAATTATTTGCAACAGGGTACTACTTACTGGGACATTGGCGGAGGGGGAGCGATCGATATAGGTGAGGGATCGCGTCTTTCTTTTAACAATTCCAGAGTTTATTTTATAGACAATACTGCTTCAAATGCTAGCGGCGGCGCAATTCTTGCTATAGGTGCATTAAGCATTTCTTTTGTTAATTCAACCGCCGCTTTTATAAACAATAGCGCTTCGCCCTATGCAGTTTCCTACAGCGGCGGGGGGGCAATTTATGTCAATGCTTCGCCCATTTCTTTTGTTAATTCATCGGCGGTTTTTATAAATAACTACACTAATCAGGCCGCCATAGGCGGCGGGGCAATTTATGTCAAGACCTCTCCCCTTTCTTTTGTTAATTCATTTATAGATTTCACAAGCAATACAGCAGGTGTAAGGGGTGGGGCAATTGGCATAGAGAGTTCGGGTTCAAATTTTTCCATTACTAATTCGGTTGTTAAATTTACAAGCAATACGGCAAATGTAAGGGGCGGCGCGATTTACTCAGATTCACCTATCTCAATTGTTAACTCCTCTGTATCTTTTGTAGGAAATAATGCAAGTTATTATGGCGGCGCTGTTTACTTAAAGTCAAACTCATCCATTTTAGATTCTTCTGTATCTTTTATAGGAAATAATGCAAATAGCGGGAATGGCGGCGCTATTTATATTGAGCGTATTAATAGCTACACCCGAGCATCTTTATCTTTCTCAAATTCTCAAATCACTTTTAGAAATAATATGGCAGGCAATATCCTCAATGATATTTATCTTCCAGACGCTAACCTAACAATATTATTTTTCATAGGCGCTAATACATTCCCAAACGGCATTAGAGTAAGTGGAAACACAGCCTCAAACACGCAAAAACAAGGCGCAGGGACTCTCATTTTTGCAGGCGATCCCACTATAATTTTAAACAATTTTACCATTGAGGCGGGCAGCGTAATTTTTAAAACAGCAGTTTCAACCGTGGGCGTTTTAAACGTTTCGCCCGGCGCCTCGCTTATTTTAGACAATAGCGCGCAAAGCGTAGAAGTGAGCAGTTTTTATGTTACGGGCAATTTTTCTCTGCAAGGCGTTTTAAAAATAAATGTAGATTTAAGCAATGCTGTTGCAGATTGGATTTATGTGGGCGGCAGTTTCAGCGTCTCTAAAAGTACGCTTTCCGTAAACTCATTTGGGGATTACACCGCTCCTGTGAAAATTCTCACTTCAACTAGCGCGCTTCCTACAACTATGGATTTAACGGCGCCCGCAGGCATTATTTTAAAAACGGAAGGCAATTCTCTGTTTTTGGACTTTTTATTTTGGAATGTTTTTGCAAATAGATTTCAGACTGCGGGAGAGGGAACGGCGGTGTCTTTACCGCGCGATTCCTTTGCCATAAGCGAAACGACGCCTGTAGCAATTGGGTCGCCGCAAAATAATAATTTAATAGTTGACGGGCATGATCATTTTTTAGATTCTTCGGGTTTTGCGAATTTTGGAATTTTGTTAAACAACAAAAATATCACCTTTCAAAATATTTTATTTAAGGGTTTTGCAAGATCTGCGGCATCGTCTGGTGGAAACGGCGGGGCGTTAAATTCGCAAGGGTCTATTCTTGTTTTTAGCGGTTCCATAACTTTTAGTTCAAACAGCGCAGGGGGCGCAGGCGGCGCTATTTTTTCAAACGCCAATTCCAGCATTTCTTTTGTAAATAGTTTGATAAATTTTACATCCAACACTGCAGTTGGAAATGGGGGAGCGGTGTATGTTGAAGGGTTTTCTAATCTTTCTATTTTTGGATCAACTATAAATTTCCATGCCAATAGGTCTCTCGCTTTCGGCAACAGCGGCGGGGCGGTTTATGCAAACAGTAATTCTACCGTTTCATTTGTAGATGCTTTGATAAATTTTACATCCAACACGGCGGTTTTAAATGGGGGAGCGGTTTCTGTTGAAGGGTTTTCCAATCTTTCTATTTTTGGATCAACTATAAATTTCACTGCTAATGCCGTCAGCAATCCGGGCGGGGCAATTTATGCAGGCGGAAATTCCAGCATTTCTTTTATTAATGCTTTAATAAACTTTACATCCAACAGCGCAGGTCTAAGCGGCGGAGCTATTTACATTGCAGGAGATGCAGTAAATTCAAATTTTTTTGTTGAGGACGCTTATATAGATTTTGTAGCTAATATTGCAGATAGAGAAGGAGCGGGAGGCGGCGGGGCAATTTATGCAAACAGCAATTCAAATATTTCTTTTATCGGATCGACTGTATCTTTTAGCGGCAATATTGCAAATGCAGGGAGGGGGGGAGGCGGGGCGATTTATGTTAATGTTTCCAGCATTTCTTTTATCAACTCCTCGGCGGCTTTTTTGGCAAATTCGGCAGCCAATTACGGCGGGGCGATTTATGCAACCGGCAATTCAAATATTTCTTTTATCGGATC
>JAITCX010000016.1 GCA_031282945.1 Elusimicrobiota bacterium | reverse complement strand
TTTGCATAATTGGCATCTTTTGTCCCAAACGGCGCCCCGTTTACTATGCTTGACGCTTCTATTTCTACCGTCCCGCCAGACACTATTTTTGCTTTCCCGTCTGTTGTCTGCAATGTTACTGTTTCATAATCTATGTGGTGCAAAAGCATTTCATAGCCTTTCTCCCATAGCATTTGAAACCTCTCCCACAAACTATAATTTTCTCTGTTGTAATATTCATTTTCATGTATTACTTGAAACTGCGCTATTGCATTTACTAAACTATTTGCCTTTATTTTTACGCCGCTTTCCCCAAAAATCTCAGCATTATAATTTACTACCTTCCCATCGCTTCCTGCATTTATTATCACATCCCCGTTTTCTGCAATTATCCCCGATTTATTGGACTGTAAGGTAGGAATATAATAAGTTTCATAAACTAATTTTACATACGGCGTCTCGCCCTCTTTGGGCATATCATTATCTTTAACTTTCCGCGACGCGCCCGCATAAGCGTTTGCATAAATGTTTGCTTTATCGCTTCCATAATTTACCACACTGAGCGCATTTATTTTTATGTCCCCGCTCAATGCTCTTATCTGCCCGTCATAATTTATCAATTGTTTTGTTTTATCGGCAGCAACGCCGCCTATGTTTACGCCCCCGCCCGCTATTATCCCCCCGTCCAAAACAGCATTCGGGTTCGCCCATGTCCCCCCGCCGCTATTGTTAAATATTATGTCGGCCGCAAATAAATTTATGTCGCTTCCCGCATAAATGTTTTTATTGTTATGTATCACGCTGTTGGAGCGCAATATTACATCGCCGCCCGCATAAATGCGCCCGTAATTATGAATGCCCGTCTTTTCCAAACTTGTTTGATTTTTATTGTCTATCCTAAGCTGTGCAAAATATTGATTGTCAGCCACATTTGATTTTTGCGCATTAAATACTTTCACCTCAAAATTGTTTTCATCAAAATTATTCGCAAAAATTTCTATCATCGCATTTTTAAATTCCTGCGCCTTAAGACTATTTAGTTCATCTACATTTGCATTATCTATTTTGCTTTTTTGCGTTTTAAAATAATTTTCTATTTTCCCTAAACGTTCCCCTTGCGCCTCCACAATTAATTCTTGTTCTTTCGCTTTATAGTTTTCATATTCAAAAAACTCAGTCATCTCTTGGCGATACTTTTCCTCATCCAGCGAAATCTCAAAATCCTCAATCTCCTCACCCGCCGCTCTCGCCGCTTCTATCTCAGCTTTTCTTTGTTCTATCTCCGCTTGCGCCGCCTCAATCTGTTCTTGGATCTTATCCTTTTGTTCTTGCGTAAGCTCTACATCTTTTTGCGTTATCTCAGGAATCTTTAATTCCCAATCGCTCTCTTTATAATTTGCTCCCAAAATAGACTGCAGTTTCTCTTGCACAAACGCTTCGTCTACTACAATTTCTGTAATCCCATTATTCCCATCGGCAATTCTTACGCTACCCCCTATTGTAAAAGCTTCATCGCTATAGTTGTATTTTTGCTCCTCTATTGCCAATAATTGTTTTATTTTCAACCCTCTAATTTTATCCTGCACGGCAAAAAATGTTTCCTCATCCTCTATCCACTCCAACAATGCAGACAGCCCCGCTATTGTATTTATGCTGTCTATCTTTGCAAGCTGCTCTTTCACTTCATCAGGCACATCCCGCTTTTTCGGCGCTGGCGCGGCATTCGTATCATTTAATTTATAGTCTGCATTTATCGCGCTTTCCGTCTTTAAATCTATTACCCCGCCGCCGTCTATCTTTCCATAATTTATTATTCTTATCCCCGCCAATCCATAAATTGATTCCAACCCCGCAATTGACGCCTGCTGGCTGTTTATTATTTCGCCAAGCGAATATAAATTTATACTTTTATCCGCTTTTAAAATCCCATTATTATAAATATTGGCGCCGTTTATTGTTAAATCATTTCTTGCATACAAATCCGAACCCGTTTCATTTGTAAATTTCCCTTTTGCATTTAAACTTATATTGTATCCCGCTATCCTTATTTCTTTCGTGTTTCGCACCGTTATATCTTTTGCTTCTATAAATGTCAGCCCGCTCAAACTTTCTATCCACCCTTTATTTTCAAAATTGCTTTCCGTCTGCAAAACTATATTTCCCCCGCCTCTTATGCTTCCAAGATTTTCTATGCCTTTTTGTCCAATAATTTCCAAATCTTTTGCGCTTTCAATTTTGGAAGTTTTTGCATTGTTTAATCTTTGCGCTTGAATATTTATATTTAATCCTGAAAATAAAGTTTCATTTAACAAATTTACATCTACCGCTTTTATATCCGCTTTGTCGTAAACAATTATTTGCGATTTGTTTAAATTTAAACTTTGCGCTGCATTAATTTGAAAAATGTTTGAAAAGATTTCTGTGAGGTTTATTGAAGTGTTGTTTGCGGTTTGAATATTTATTTTTTTGTTTGATGAAATAAGGGATTCATTAAGCGTAATATTTTTACCGCTTTGCAAGTCTATTGTATTTGCCGAAATTTTTGTTTTATCAATTGAAGCATTTTTATTGGTTTGCAAGTTTAATCCATTTGCTAAAACCTGCGTTTCATTAATTGTTATATCCCCTGCCGATTTAATTTTTATTTCATCTTTGGCCTGCACATTTGTTTTGTCTATCAACAAATTCCCGTTTACATCAAACTCTATATCGTCCACATTTGCAATTAAATCGCTTCTTATTCTCGTTCCTATCCCGTCTGCATTTGCAATTATTTTTATCCGCCCCGCATATATTCCCCCAAATATTGTGGAATCAATTGCATATTCTGCATTTGATTTCTGTTTGTTTGCGCCTTCGGCGTTTTCAATTATTTTCCCTGTTTTTGTATCATAACTTCCTTCCGCCGCAATTAAACTTACCTGCCCGTTGGGATTTGCAATGATATCGCCGTTTATCTTTATCGCTTGGGCTATCAATTCCAAATAATCCGTTCCGCTTGCATCTATTCCAAGATTTTTTGCTACCACAGCCCCAGATCTATTTGTTACATCCCGCCCCTCAATATTTATATTTGCATTTGTAATTAAAAATGGGTTTAAGCGTCCAGCCGCGTCCACTGACGCATACGGATTGCCCTGCCCGCTTGCCCCTGCTATCAATGAAAGTTTTGCAACATTTATAAATCCCCCGCCGCTTACGCTTATGCCGTTTGGATTTGCAATTATCAAGTCCGCTCTTTTGCCCGCTATTTCAATATACCCTTCTATATATGTGCGTTTATTGCTTAAGACTTCATTTAAAATTATATCGGCTTCGCGCCCGCCCGCTTTATTGAAATTTGGGTTGCCGTAAATTGCGCCCGCCAAGTTTGTATTTGTCGCATCGCCTTTATAATTATTGATAATTAGATTTTCATAATTGACATTAAATTCTTTATAATAGTTCACGCTCACCCCTGCCGCGCTTACATTATTTATATGAATTATCGGCGTGCCGTTTTGGGCGCGGTCTAGGGAAAGTTCCCCCCGCCCTCGGGAATTGTCTATCACTATGTGGTTTATTGGATTATCATTGATATTGTTTAATGGACGGTGGGGATCATACTGCGAGGAAGCTATTTCGCCTGCCAAAACATTTGAAATGCCGCTAAAAATTATTGTTAATGAAATGATGACGCTGATTGTTTTTTTGAAAAATGAAAAATTGAAAAAATGCCTCAGGAGAGGTTTGAAAGTTTTTTTGTTAATTGTATTAATGAATTGTCTAAGCCGTTTAAGAAATTTATAAAGAAATGCAAAACTAAAATATTTGATAAAAAAATATTTGGCGTTTCCTAAAAACGCCGAAAGTCCAGTCCTAAAATTTACAATGATCATTAATTTCTCAGGCTTCCTTTTTTTACGGCCTGCCAACCCCAACCTAAATAAACAATTGTTAACAACAGCCTTATTTTCAAATCGTCTAAGTGTAACAAATACCCCATGGAAAAGTCAATGAAATTTTTTCTATCTGATTTTTTGCTCAGCAAATCTTGAGAGGGAATTTATAATGTTTAGAAAGAGAAAAGAAAATTATGCTTTATTTATTTTATGATTTGAGATTTTTATTAAGCAATTATATATTGGTGAGGGCAAAGTTTGCAGAAAGTAGGGGGAGACGCCGTTATGTTGTTATGTGCCTTTGTGATTTTATTGCGTAGTGTCTTTGTCTTTGCTGTTGCCTTTACCTTTACCTGTACCTTTGCTGTTGTCGTGTCGTACCCTCGCCCGCGCTCTTTTTATTTTTTAGCCTAGCGTAAGCGGCAAAGCGCCTGTCTATGCGAGAAGTTTTTTTCGCCAAGAGAGGCGTAGAGAGCTGAAGCTCTCTACGCCGCTCACCCAGGCGGGCGTGACAGTACAGACTGTTGTCAGTCACCTCAAGAGTAGAGTCGGCGCGGGGGCGAAAAAAATTTCTCGCTTACGCGTGGCTAAAAAATAAAAAGGGAGCGCAAAAAAATAAAAAGAAATAAGTTTAAAGAGCGTTACTTTTCTGTTTCTCTTTTTCCAAAAGAGAAGTAAGTTGCAGGTGTCGTTAGTTTTTCTGTTTCTCTTTTTTCAAAAAAGAGAAAGCTCTTATCAGTTTTCTGTTTCTCTTTTGCCAAAAGAGAAATAATTTCCAATTCTTTTTTACAAAAAAATTCCCCCTCGCACTGCAAGGGGGAATTTCTAAAAACCTTAAAAAACTATTTTATTTATCAGGCAGCGCGGCGATACCCGGCAAAACCTTACCTTCCAAAAATTCCAATGAAGCGCCGCCGCCCGTTGAAATATGTGTAATTTGTTTATCCACATTCGCCTTTTTAACCGCAGCAACGGAATCTCCTCCGCCGACAACTGAAATCGCGCCATTGCTAGTTGCCTCAGCGACTATCTTCGCAATTTCAACTGTGCCTTTTGCAAATTGCGGTATCTCAAAAATGCCCAGCGGTCCATTCCAAACTATCGTCTTTGCGCCTTTAAGCTCATTAGAAAAAAGCTCAATGGACTTTGGTCCCACATCTACTCCCATAAATCCATCGGGAATGCTTTGATCGGTCGTCGTTTTTACATTTGCATCGGCTGGAACTTGCTTATTTGCAAAATCAACTTTATCCGTTATCACATGATCAACGGGCAGTAAAAATTTAACATTTTTTTCTTTAGCTTCTTTCAAGATCTCTTTTGCCAAATCCAGTTTATCATCCTCAGTTAAAGATTTTCCTGTGGGGATGCCCTGCGCTTTTAAAAATGTATACGCCATCGCTCCACCAATAATTATTGCATCAACTTTTGTAAGCAAATTTTTTATAACATTTATTTTATCTGAAACTTTCGCCCCGCCCAAAATTGCAACAAAAGGTCTTTTGGGATTGTCCAAAGCCTCGCCCAAAAATTTTAATTCTTTTTCAACTAAAAATCCCGCCGCGCTTTCTTTAATATATTTCGGTATTCCAACCGTTGAGGCATGCGCTCTGTGAACCGTCCCAAAAGCATCTTGAACAAAAGCATCGCCGAAACTGGCAAGTTCTCTTGCAAAAGCGTCCATAGCGGCTGGATCTTTTTCGCCTTTAGCGTTTTTGCCTTCTTCTTCAGGATGAAATCTCAAATTTTCAAGCAATATAATTTCGCCGGGCTTTAAATTTTTACAAGCTTGTTTGGAATTGGCATCTATGCAATCGCCGCCGACAAAAATTACGGGTTTGCCTAAAATTTCGCTAAGTCTTTTTGCAACTGGTTTCAAGCTCAATGCAGCGGAAGCTTTCCCTTTAGGCCTGCCGAGATGAGACATCAAAATTATGCTTGCGCCTTGCTCCAATAAATAATTTATTGTAGGCAGACTTGCTACAATTCTCTTGTCATTTGTAATATTTAAATCTGCATCTAAAGGCACATTATAGTCAACTCTCACCAAAACTTTTTTACCTTTGACATCAATATCTTTAAGCGTTTTTTTCATTTGACCCTCCTAAAAAATAAGGGCTTCGCTCCTTGAGAAAACATCGCCCAAAAAGAGAAGCCCCGATCTTTATAAAACAAAGATTAACCGTTAACTTTTTTCATATGCGCTACAAGGTCTAAAACTTTATTGGAATAACCCCATTCATTGTCATACCAAGCTACAACTTTTACAAAAGTGTCAGTTAAAGGAATACCCGCTTTTGCATCAAAAATGGAAGTGCGGGGATCGCCGATGAAATCTGTGCTTACAACATCGTCCTCAGTATAACCCAAAACGCCTCTCAACTCATTTTCAGAAGCGGTTTTCATTGCAGTTTTAATATCCTCATATTTTGCAGGTTTTTCTAAATTTACAGTTAAATCAACAACTGAAACGTCCAAGGTCGGCACGCGGATGGACATACCTGTCAATTTGCCGTTTAAAGAAGGCAATACTTTACCGACTGCTTTTGCCGCCCCAGTGGATGAAGGAATAATATTGTTTGAAGCCGCTCTGCCGCCGCGCCAATCTTTTACTGAAGGACCGTCAACTGTTTTTTGCGTTGCAGTGGTTGAATGAACTGTGGTCATCAAACCTTCTTTTATGCCGAACTTATCATGCAAAACTTTTGCAAGCGGAGCCAAACAGTTTGTTGTGCAAGATGCATTTGAAACAAACTGCGTGCCTTTTTTATATGCGTCAAAATTTACGCCGCGCACAAACATTGGGGTGTCGTCTTTTGAAGGAGCCGACATTACAACATATTTTGCGCCTGCATCAATATGGCCTTGAGCTTTTTCTTTGCTCAAAAATAGTCCAGTTGACTCAACGACATATTCAGCGCCGATAGCGCCCCATTTCAAGTCAGCAGGATTTCTTTCTGCAGTAACTCTAATTGATTTCCCGTTAACTACCAAATTTCCGTCTTTAACTGAAATCTCGCCTTTAAACTGACCATGGATGGAATCGTATTTGAGCATATAAGCCATATAGTCGACCGTAATGATATCGTTTATTCCAACAACTTCAATATCATCTCTGCCGCAAGCCGCTCTAAAAACCAATCTGCCGATTCTGCCAAAACCGTTAATGCCTACTTTAACTGCCATAAGACTCTCCTTTTACTAATATATTTTATCGCAAAACAACCCACAAGGCTTTTAAATAGTATAAAATAGCGTTTTTGTTGTCAATTTAACGCCTATGCGCCGCGCGTTTTTCAGTTTTTTGCATTGACCGTTTGCGCATTTAGCGCCTTCACAAATTGCCAAAACCTCAATTTCCCAAACGCCCATTGCGGCATGCGCGCCGTTGGGCGCGGAAACATTTTTTCCAAGCGCCGCAGGCGCAAGTTTGACAGAGGGCGGAGTTTTGTGATAGTATAGATAAGTTTTTATAAGCGTTTATTCGGGCGGTTAGCTCAGCTGGAAGAGCATTTCCCTTACAAGGAAGAGGTCGCAGGTTCAAATCCTGCACCGCCCACCACTAAAAAATCATTTCGCCAAAACTTCCCTCATTAAATCTTTTTAAATCTTACACTCCGCCCGCAACATTTTTTTGCGCTCCCCAAATTTGATATAATACCTTTATGTTTACCATAAATATAAGTCCCAGATTTGGAGATATTGACGGGCTTGGGCATGTAAATAATACCGTCCTTGCGGCTTGGTTTGAACTTGCGCGCAATCCAATATTTCGCATTTTTATGCCTGAGCTAACTCTTTCTCATGATAAATGGCCGCTCATCATGGCGCATACAGATTATGATTTTATTGATCAATTATTTTTCCGCTATGATGTGGAAATCCGCTCTTATATAAGCCGTATCGGCTCTAAATCTTTTACCGTTTATCACGAGGCTTGGCAGCAAGGACGCCTTTGCGCAAAAGGATCGGCGGTTCTCGTCTGTTATGATTTCATAAAAAATCAAACTGTAGAAATCGCCCAAGATAAAAAGAACCTTTTGAGCAAACATCTCTTACCGCAAGACGCCTCTAAAATTTAATTATTATTGCGCCGCATCCAGACAAAAATATTCTCATTTAAACTTTGCTTAAAACTTTATCATAAAAATTCTGCAATTATCGCTTTAGCTTTTTCCAATGCTTTTGCGCGGTGGCTGATTTTATTTTTCAGCTCGGCGTCTAGCTCGGCAAAAGTTTTTTTGTATTGCGCCAACCAAAAAAGGCTGTCGTATCCAAAACCGTTTTGACCGCTTTCCTCTAAAGAAATATACCCGTCAATTTGACCTTCAACTGTTTTTATCATCATATTTCTATCAGGAAAAACAATAGAAACCGCGCATTTAAAATGCGCCGCGCGTTTTTCAAACGGAACATTATTTAACTCTTTTAATAACTTCAATCTATTATTTTTATCTATACATTGAGGACCGGCAAAACGCGCGCTAAAAACGCCGGGCGCGCCGTTTAAATATTCCACTTCAAGGCCGGTGTCGTCGCTAATTGTTGGTTTATTAAAAAACTGCGCTATGGTGAGAGCTTTTTTTACAGAATTTTCACAAAGGGTTGCGCCGTCTTCTACCACTTTTGGATAATCTTTAAAATCCGCCAAAGATTTTATGGATAGATCCATACCTTTTAAAATTTCTTTTATTTCCAAAACTTTATGCGCATTTGCAGTCGCTAGAATTATCTCTTTCATATCATTCCCAAAACGCTAAATTGGCATTTATTTTATCTATTTTTTCCTGCGCCGCTTTACGCCTGCTTTGAATTTTTTCTATTTCGGTTTTGGGAGCGCGTTCCAAAAACTTTTTATTGGCCAATTTTTCTTTTGTCCTTTCTATTTCAACCAATGCAAAATCAATTTCTTTTTGCAATCTTTCTTTTTCTTTTTGAATGTCAATCAATCCCTCTAAAGGCACAAAAATTTCAAACCCGCCTGCCACGCACATTGCGGAATTTTTTTGTCTATCGGCATTTTTTACAAATTGTATATCGCTTACTTTTGCAAGCAGCTTTATATAATCTGCATTTTCTTTAACTACCTCTTGTTTAGTTTTATCAAAAACATTAAATATCGCTTTAACCTCCACGGCAGGCGAGACATTCATTTGACTGCGCAAGGAACGGATATTGACAATAATGTCTTGCAAAATGCTCATATGAAATAAAACTTGATCTGCATATTCAGGCGTTTTATTAGCGCAAAAATCGGTTTGGCTAATGCAGACGGAATAATTATGGGAATTTAAAATTTCCCAAATTTCTGAGGTAATAAACGGCATTATCGGCGACAAGAGTTTTAATGTTTCTTTTAAAATAAACACCAAAATTTCCAGCACGTTTTTCCTAGCCGCCGCATCCTCGCTTGCCAACCGCCCTTTTGAAAGTTCAATATACCAATCGCAAAATTTCGTCCATAAAAAATCATATAATTGGCGCGCCGCAACGTCTATTTCATAAACCTCATAAGATCCCTTTACATTTTTTGCCATTTGATAAAATTCCGCCACTATCCATTTATCGCATAACCTAATCGGCCTTATATTTTGCCCTAAATTTTTAAGTTCATCGCCCGCATTCATTATTATAAATCTTGAGGCATTCCAAATTTTATTGGCAAAATTTCTAGCCGCCAAAAAAGACTCGTCTGAAATTTGCATATCGCGCCCGGGACTTGCGCTTTGAGCTAATGCAAATCTCAAGGCATCCGTTCCAAACTTATCCATAACTTCAATAGGATCCACAACATTGCCTAGAGATTTTGACATTTTCTTGCCATGTTTATCGCGCACTATCCCATTTAAAAAAATATGTTTAAACGGAACTTCCTTCATAAACTCCAATCCAAACTGCACCATCCTCGCCACCCACAAATATAAAATTTCATAGCCCGTAACTAAAATTGAAGTGGGGTAATAATAGTTGAGCTGTTGGTTTTCTTTATTTTCTTTTTGCCCCCAATCAAATAAACTTAAAGGCCAAAGCGCCGAGGAAAACCAAGTGTCTAAAACATCGCTATCCTGCTCAAAGAGCGTCCCGCCGCAAACGGGACATTTATTTGGTTTTTCCATTGCCGCAATCGGCGGACAATCTTTCCGCACGCCTTGCGCATCCACGCAATAATAAATTGGAATTCTATGACCCCACCAAATTTGTCTGCTTATACACCAATCTTTAATATTTTCAAGCCACAAAATATATGGATGTTTCCAAGAGCTAGGGAAAAAAATCGTCTGTTCTTTTTGCGCCGCCGCAATCGCTTTTTTAGACATCCCCGAAACATTTAAAAACCATTGATCAGACATGAGCGGTTCTATCACGCTCTGACATCTATAACACTGCCCCACTGAATGCATAATAGGTTCAACTTTTTCTAAGAAGCCGCCTTCCTCAAGATCTTCCACAATAACTTTTCTAGCCTGCGCGATGGTTAACCCCTCGTATTTAGCGCTTACATTTATCATTTTGCCATGTATGTCTATTACTTCAATATAATCCAAGTTATTTCGTTTGGCGATTGCATCGTCTGCCATTGAATGCGCTGGCGTAACTTTAAGCGCCCCCGTTGCAAAATCTTTTTCCACGGCATAATCTTTTATCACTTTTATTTTTCTATCCGTCAGCGGCAGATCTATAGTTTTGCCGACAAAATTTTTATATCTTTCATCATCTGGACTTACAGCAATAGCGGTATCGCCGAGCATGGTTTCGGGACGCGTTGTGGCGACAACCAAAAATCCGCTACCGTCTGAAAATGGATATTTTATATACCACAAACTGCCTTTTTCCTCTTTATATTCAACTTCGCTGTCAGCCAAAGCCGTTGCGCAGGACGGACACCAATTTACTATTCTTTTACCGCGATAAATTAACCCTTTATTAAAAAGTTCTATGAAAGCTTTTTTTACAGCCTCAGACCTTTTTTCGTCCATAGTAAAAGCCAATCTATCCCAATCCAAACCGCAGCCCAACCTTTTTAATTGTTCTAAAATTGTATCGCCTGTTTTATTGCGCCACTCCCACATCTTTTCCAAAAACTTTTCTCTGCCCAGCTCATGTTTTTTTATGCCTTCTTTTTTCAAAAGTTTTTCAACAACGCTTTGCGTTGCAATACCGCCATGATCGGTTCCCGGAACCCAGAGAGCGTTAAAGCCCTGCATCTTTTTAAATCTAATTATCACATCCTGCAATGTATTGTTTAGAGCATGCCCCATATGCAATGATCCTGTTACATTGGGAGGAGGAATTATTATTGTAAAAGGTTTTTTGCTTTTATCTACATGGCTTGAAAAAATTTTATTTTCAATCCAAAACCTGCTCCACTTCGCTTCAACATTTTGCGGACTATAAACTTTGTCCATGAGTTCTCCTTTCTCTTTTGTAAAAAAGCTTACAAATTAATTCTCTTGAAGCGGCGGCAAATTTTGCGGCGCCGCTTGTTCTATATAAACGCTGGAACTGGGGTAAGCAAAACCAATATTGCGTTTTGAAAATTCCTCAAAAATTTTAAAATTAATTTCCTGCACCGCATTCATAAAATGCTCATAATCGCTTCCAGCAACATAATATACCAATTCAAAATTCAATGAACTCTCTGCAAAATCTTTAAAATGAATTCTTTGAAATTGAACGCCCCCTACGCTTAAAACTATATCTTTTACAATCTGCGGAATAGCCTTCAACTGCTCAAGCGCTACATCATATCTTATACCCAACATTACAACTTTTCTGCGCCGTTTCATCACACAAAAATTTTTTACAGTTTCTTGAGTCATATCCGTATTTGAAATAATAATTTGTTCCCCGTCGCTTCCAGTGATACGCGTTCCGCGGATTCCAATTCTGCAAACGGTGCCTTGATACCCATTTACAAAAACCTCATCGCCCACAACAAAAGGTTTGTCCATCAAAATAGTAAAATAGTTAAACAAATTTGACAGCAAGGTCTGCGAAGCAAGCGCGACAGCCATACCGCCGATTCCCAAACCTGCAAGCAAAGTGTTTATGTTGACGCCCAAATTGCTTAAAATAATCAGGACGGCGGCGCCCCATAAAATTACAGAACTAAAAATTTCTATGGTATGCCTTATTGTCATATTTTGTCTTCCGGGCATCAGGCGCCGGCGCAAAATAAGTTTTAATGCAAAGTTTAAACATCGCGCAATGCTTACAACAATGACAATAATGCCGAAAAAATCAATTGCCTTTTCTATCATAGCTGGTAAAGCCAAAACTATTTTAGCTACATAAAAAGGAAGAAACTCAAGTATCATAGAAAGTTTCCTTGAGCTTCTAAATAACTCTACAATAACATGTTTTTTATATTTTAAAATGAGGCGGCGGGCAACTACGGCGAGTACTTTTTTGATGCCCACAACAATAACGAAAATTACAAGAAGCAAGAGCAATGCCAACAGATATTGCGAAATTGTATAACCGTAAATTACAGTGTCTAAAGAAAGATCGTTAAGGTCTATATTTTTAAATATTGAAAGCGTCATTTATTTCGGCTCAATTTTATTTAAATAAACTTCCGCCGTCTGTTTTGCAATCGTCCTAACGCGCAAAATATAACTCACTCTTTCTGAAACGGAAACAGCCCCTCGGGCATCCAATAAATTAAACAAATGCGAACATTTTATAACCGCATCATATGCGCATCTTGGCAGATTTTGTTTACATAAAATTAACGCTTGATTTTCCCAATCGTCAAAATGCCGCTTTAGCATCGCCACATCGGCAAGCTCAAAATTATATTGCGACCATTCTATTTCATCGGCCAAATGCACATCGCCGTAAGTCACGCCGCCATTTGTCCAAGTTAAATCATAGACGCTGTCTTTTTGTTCAATAAACATCGCAAGCCTTTCTATTCCATAAGTTATCTCCACAGAAATAGGATTCAAGTTTATTCCCCCGACCTGCTGAAAATAAGTAAACTGGGTCGCTTCCATTCCGTCCACCCAAACTTCCCACCCCAAACCCCAAGCCCCCAAAGTTGGCGATTCCCAATCGTCTTCAACAAAACGTATATCATGTTTTTGCGAATCTATGCCGAGCGCCTTTAAGCTCTGCAAATACAAATCTAAAATATTTTTGGGAGAAGGTTTTAACAAAACTTGAATTTGATAATAGCGCTGCAGTCTATTTGGATTTTGACCGTAACGTCCGTCAGTGGGACG
>JAITCX010000241.1 GCA_031282945.1 Elusimicrobiota bacterium | reverse complement strand
ACCAGAGTTATCGCAGGCATCGGCGTGCCGCAGATTACAGCGGTTTATGATTGCGCGCAGGTTGCAAAAAAATATGATGTCCCCGTGATTGCAGACGGGGGCATAAAATATTCTGGAGATATCGCTAAAGCTATTGGCGCAGGCGCGGATGTTTGTATGATCGGCTCGCTTTTTGCGGGGACAACTGAAAGTCCCGGCGAAAATATAATTTATAACGGCAGATCTTTTAAACAATATCGCGGTATGGGATCCACAGCTGCAATGAGTTTGGCGCAAGGCAGCGGCGATAGATATTTTCAAGAAAATACAAAAAAACTTGTGGCTGAAGGAGTGGAGGGGCGCGTGCCTTATAGGGGCGCTGTGGGTGATGTAATTTTTCAATTGATTGGCGGCTTGCGTTCCGCTATGGGCTATTGCGGAACAAAAACAATCGTGCAATTAAAAGAGGAAGTTGAATTTATACGGATAAGCGCCGCAGGGCTTGCGGAAAGTCATCCGCACGATATCGTTATCACTAAAGAGGAAAGCAATTACAGTTTAAGTAAATGATAATGCAGGCGGCATGAGGCGTTAAAGTTTTTTAGAAAAATTAATTTTGCGGGTTTGTTTTAGACGATAAATGCCGCGTGAAAGTTGTTTCAACTTTATTTAAAGGAGAGAAAAAAAATGATTGACAAAATTAAAGAGATCGTAGATTTTTTACAAAAGAGCAAGATTTTTTATTTTGCTACATGCGATGACGGACAGGCGAGGGTAAGGCCTTTTGGAGCGGTATTTGAATTTAATGGAAAACTTTATTTTGTAACGGGATCCCAAAAAGATGTCTATAAACAGCTAGAAAAAAATCCAAAGTTTGAAGTCTCATCCACATTGCCCGACGGGCAAACTTGGATAAGGCTTACCGCTAAAGCAGTTTTGGAAAATGACGTCGCCGCCAAGCAAAAAGCTTTTGAGATTTTCCCATTTTTAGCAAATATGTATAAATCGCCCGACAGCCAGACTTTTGCTGTTTTTTCTGCGAAAGATATTAAAGCTAATATATTTTCTATGGGAGCTGGCAAGAGAGAAATTTTGTAAAAATGAAAAAACTTAAATGGTTTATAAAAGATAATATTGTTTGGATAGCCCTTATTTTGGGGGGAGTATTGTTGATTGGTTTGTCAATTTATGGGCTTAGCCAATTGGAATCTTTTTACAGAACGATGACGCTTGCTACAATGCCTATTCAATTTTTGATGGTGGCTTTGAACGCTTTGGTTTTTGTTTTCTTTTATGTGTATTTTTTTGGACAGAGGGGATTCGGCCAAATAAAAAAAAGCAAGATAAAAAGTGAGGACATAAAAGTCCATTTTAGCGACGTGATTGGTTTGGAATCCGCTAAACGCGAGGCGCTGGAAGTTGTTGCGCTTATCAAAGATAGAAAGCAATTGCAAAGAGTCGGCGGTAAAATTGTAAAGGGAATTATGCTCATGGGACCGCCTGGTTGCGGCAAAACTTTGCTTGCAAAAGCTATCGCCACCGAATGCAAAATTCCTTTTTTGTCTATGGCGGGAAGCGAATTTGTTGAGGTGTTTGTGGGGGTGGGTGCCTCAAGGGTTAGAAATCTTTTTAAAAAAGCTAGAGATTATGCAAAAGTTGAGGGCGCCTGCATAGTGTTTATTGATGAGATAGAAGTTATCGGCAGAGGGCGCACTTTTTCTTTTATGGGAGGCGGGCAAGAGACCAATAGCACGCAAAATCAATTGCTTGTGGAGATGGACGGGTTAGATAGCAAAAAAAGCAATGTTATTGTTATTGCCGCCACCAATGCAGAGGAGAGCGTTTTGGATAAAGCGCTTATTAGACCGGGGCGTTTTGATAGAAAAATAAATATTACATTTCCAAATTTAAAAGAACGCGAAGCGCTTTTTGCATATTATCTTTCTAAAGTAAATTTTGCAAAGGATATAAAAATTGAAAGGCTTGCAAAAAAAGCTATTGGCAAATCTCCTGCAGACATAGAAAATATTGTAAAAGAAGCGGCTTTAATTTCTATGCGCAAAAAGAAAAATGTTCTAGACACCGATGATCTTTCGGATGCTTTAGAGAGAATAGATCTCGGGCTTGAAACGCATTTGGAGATGACTCCATTTGAACTTGAACAGACGGCATATCATGAGGCAGGCCATGCTTTAGCTTTGTATAGATTGCATCCGACAGACGATGTTTTTAAGGTGACGTTGAAATCGCACAAGGGATCGCTTGGGCTTGTTTCGCATCATCCAAAAGAGGAACTGCATGCCCACAACAAAGAAAAACTTTTGGCGGATATTGTTGTTTCGCTTGCGGGTTATGCCAGCGAAAAAATAAAGTATAACACCACCACGACAGGCGTTAGCATGGATTTCAGGCAGGCGATGATTATTGCAAATATGATGGTATGGAAATTGGGAATGGGTAAAAGTTCATTGGTGGGAGATTTTACGGCGCTTACTGAAAATGAGATGTCATCGGATCTGAAGCGGCGGTTAAATGATGAGACAATAGATATTTTAAATGGTTGTTTAAATGATGTTACAAAATTTTTGACGGATAACTGGGCGCAAGTTGAGGTTATTGCCAAAAAACTTTTGGAAGTTAAGGAACTTGATTTTGATGAGTTCGAGCAGACATTGAAGGAAAATGGATTTTTGTAATTTTTCTCTTTTTAGAAAAGAGAAACAGAAAAACCCTTCTTTTAGAAAAAGAAGCAAAACTAACGACACTTGCAACTTACTTCTTTTTTCTTTAAAAGAGAAACAGAAAAATATCGCTATTTAATCATTTTACGCTAGGCTAAAAAATAAAAAGAGCGCAGGCGGGAGTATGACACGACAACAACAAAGACAAAAGCAAAGACAACACAAAAAAATTTCTCGCATAGCAGTCCTCATACTTCCCCCCACCTAACATAAATAAAAGAAGCCTGCCGAAATCGGCAGGCTTTTTACGTCTATAAGTTTTATCTTGTTGCACCGCTAGGGTAAAAATAAGAAACTTCCCTCTCAAAATTAAAAGTCCTTCCCTTTTAATTTAATGTTGAACTCAACTTCAAACTTTTTCCCCATATCCGATACAACAAGCGCAACTAAAATTATTTTATCCGCCTCAAGCGTATATTCCTTATAATATTCTTTCTCCTCTATTTGCTTAAACGCTTCTTGAATCTTTTCAGGGATTTGCTGCGTACTTTGCGCATATTTCATTTCTATTATTACCACCGTTGACTTATCATATTTCCATACTATGTCCGCTCTTCCCTTATGTCCCGACTTTTCCGCTAAAACATTAAACCCCATTAGCTTTAATGACAATAAAAGATTTGACGCATAATGCGATTCCGTCTCCCCTTGTATTTGATACGGTACTAATGCTATTAAAGCGTCAAACCCCTTGGCGAATATTTTCTCGTCCTCTTTGGCTATGCTCTCGGCAAATATCGGCAGCAATTTTGAGATCGCCACCGCCCCTGAAACCTCCGAGATCCTCGGCATTAAAATAGTCTGCGCCAGCGATATTCCCACTTCACAGTTGGGCGACATTAATGTATAGATTTTTCTAACGCTTATAACCCCAGCGCCTTTCATCAGCGTTATCGCTTTTATCGTTAAATATCCCGTTTGAAACAATAATCCTATTCTTACCCGAGGGTCCGCTTCGCTGCTCATCAACTCTTCCTCAAAAACATCTATCGTTTCAAAAAATAATTCTTCCGACCAATTCTTTTGCAAATAGTCAATCAAAAATTTCGGTGAGCCGCTGGCATACCAATAATTTGCAAAATCTAACTTGCTAAATAAAAGGAGCGTTGAAAAAGGATTGTAAATTGCTGTCTTGCCGTCCCAAGTATATCCGTTATACCAAGTTCTTATTTCCGCTAAAATTTCTTTTTTGCTAGAAGCATATTTCTTTGCAAGCGCTTCTATGTATTCGACAAAATTAGTCTCTAATTCCTCTTGCGTATATCCGCATATAGCGCTATATTTATCATCCAGAGTTATGTCGTTGAGAGTGTTTAATCCCGAAAAGAGTGATAGTCCTGCAAATTTTGTTACGCCCGTTAAAAAAATAAAACGTATATATTGATCTTTTGCCTTAATTACCTCATAAAAATCGCGCAACACTTCTCTTATAGCCGTTTGTATATCAATTGATTTGTCTAAATTATTTCTAATTGCTTTGTCATATTCATCTATTAAAATCACTACTTTTTGTTTTTTCTCTTGATATAGTTTTTTTATCAATTCAGAAAATTTTTTTGGTATACTTGCATTTGTTTGGTCAAGTTCTAAATTATTATTTTCTGCGTTTTCATTTAAGGTTTTAATCAAATCATCATTTAAAATTTCTGTGTCAGTCGTTTTTATCTCCCCAAAATCGATTTTAATAACAGGATACTCAGTCCCCCATTCCCATTTGTCATAAATATAGAGATCTTTAAAGAGCTCTTTTTTATTTTTAAAAAGCGCTTCAAAAGTTGAAACCAAAAGGGATTTTCCAAAGCGGCGCGGGCGCGATAAAAAATATGCGCCGTCTTTTTTAGCAAGCTCATAAACATGTTTTGTTTTATCTACATACATAAAATTTTGAGTGCGTAAAGTTTCAAAAGTTTGGCTTTTTGTTTGCAAGTCTTGCATCGTTATCTCCTTTAGCTTGAACTAAAAACTAAAAGTCCTTTCCTTTTAGTTTAACGTTAAACTCAACTTCAAACTTTTTTCCCATATCCGACACAATAAGCGCAACTAAAATTATTTTGTTTGCCTCAAGCGTATATTCTTTATAATATTCTTTTTCCTCTATTTGTCTAAACGCTTCTTGAATTTTTTGAGGAATTTCCGCTGCGGCTTGCGCATATTTCATCTCTATTATTACCACCGTTGATTTATCGTATTTCCACACTATGTCCGCCCGCCCTTTATGTCCCGACTTCTCCGCTAAAACATTAAATCCCATTAGCTTTAATGACAATAAAAGATTCGAGGCATAATGCGATTCTGTCTCTCCTTGTATTTGATACGGAACCAATGCTATTAAAGCCTCAAACCCTTTGGCAAATATATGCTTGTCCTCTTTAGCTATGCTTTCTGCAAATATCGGCAATAATTTTGAGAT
>JAITCX010000027.1 GCA_031282945.1 Elusimicrobiota bacterium | reverse complement strand
ACAAAATACGTTCGGTTGTCGTTGTTTTGCCCGCATCTATGTGAGCCGCTATTCCGAAATTTCTAATTTTTTGTAACGGGTATTCCCTTGCCATTGTTAGACTCCTATTTTTTATTTCTATTCTCTTTTTTGAAAAAGAGAAACAGAAAACTAAAGACATTTTTCTCTTTTGAAAAAGAGAAACAGAAAACTTAACGACATTTAAAAGTTAATTCACTCTTTGGAAAAGAGAGACAAATATTTCTTTTGATGAGAACAAAAACTTCTAACAACACTTACAACTTACTTCTCTTTTCTTTAAAAGAGAAACAGAAAAATATCGCTCTTTTAACTCATTTCTTTTTATTTTTTTGCGCTCATTTTTTATTTTTTAGCCACGCGCCATGCGAAAATTTTTTTCGCCCCCGCGCCGACTCTACTGTTAACGTGACAGACAGCAGTCTGTTCTGCCACGCCCGCCTGGGTGAGGGCAAAGGAAACTTCCAGTTTCCTTTGCCCTCTTGGCGAAAAAAATCTCTCGCATAGACAGGCGTTTTGCCGCTTTCGCTAGGCTAAAAAATAAAAAGAGCGCTGGAGAAAGTACGACAACGACAACAGCAACAAAAAAATTCTCGCACAGCAACCCTTACGCTTACGCTCCGCTACGCCGAAAAACCAACAGAGCGCAAGAAAAGGTACGACACAACAAAAACAAACGGCACGACAACAACAAAAACTTTTTTATCTCTGGGTACAGCCGATCGGTTTCTTATTATGGTTCTTTATAAAATCATTTAAAATTATGTTTTCCGCTCTTTTGGAAACTGGAAAACTATCTTGATACTTTAACCCAAATAACTCATACTTCGGCTGCGGAGGAAAAAAAGCGTAAACATTAACAATTTCGCCTATATTTAACAAACTCTGCAATACAAAATAATTAGTTGTTGAATTTGTCCCGCTAATTCTGTATTCGGTTTTACCGCAATTATAACTTTGCACTCTAGCTTTTATAGAACCAATTGTATGACCTATCTTAAAAATATATCCCTTAATTACAAAAATATAAACTAACCCTTCCCTCTTTATATTTTGTTTTTCCAACTCTTGAATTTCCAATCGCTCCAATTCTTTATTTGGAATTAAATTGCACAAGTGAACAAAATGTTTCTTATACTCAAAAGCCTCATAGCAAATTTCATCTTTCAAATCTTTTACGGATTTCAATAAAACTATATTTCTATTTTTCTTTCTTATTGCCATAATACAATTTATTAAAATCCCTTATGAAATTCATTTCCCTTTTTGTCAAAACAAAACTATTTAAAAGCGGAAAATTTTGTAATACTCTAATATTATTAAAATTTCCATAGCGGGTGAGATTGTTTAAAAAAATATAAATTTCATCGTCTAGTTCCGCTTTAATTTTTTTTGCTTGCGCTAAATCTTTACATCTTATATACGCTATGCTCTGCGTCATCCCGCAATCATCAATAAAAGTGGAATACTGATTTGAAAGCGATATAAAAACTTTAAAACCATCTTGAAATTTGTGCGCAATATTAGACCACACAATCTGACTCGGCGTATGAATTAATTTATAACAAAATTCTTTGCTTCTCTCTGCGCTTATGTTTTGCTTTTTTGTAAATCTGTGCAGAAAACTATTTGTCTCTATTTTATACTTCGGCAAAGATTTATCGTTTACGGTTTTATTCATTATGCTTCTTACAATGTTTGAATAATATAAAGGAATAAAATTTATATTTTTGTCTAACTTTGCAATTTGAGTATCGTTTTTCACATATGTATTTCTTATTGTAAAAGATTTTTTATTTTCAACTTTCTGCAATAAAAACCAAGTAAAAGACGATCCTATATTTCTAAAATACTTTTTCGCCCCGCCAATATCTAAATGTATAAATTGATAATTGCTTAACTCAATCGGCAAAGCGTTTCTATCAGAAAATGACATCCAATTGTTTGGAACTATAAATAAAATATACCCGCCCTGCTTTGTAATACTTAAAGATTTTTTAATAAAATCTCTGGCTAAATTATGATTCTTGGAAACCCGCTGATTATTTTCATCAAACTTAGCGTAAGGCGGATTTGATACTACTAAATCAAAATATTCTATATTTGGAAAAGTTAAAAAATCTTTAATCGTTATATTAATATTTTCGCCAAAATAACTTTTTAAATTTTTTATTCTTTTCTCATTTATCTCATTAAAATATAAATTGCTCAAATCAGTTTTGGATGCAATATAAGCATGAAAATTTCCATTGCCGCAACAGCTATCCAATATTTTTAAATTTTTCCCAGCCCAAAAATCATTTGGAATTGAATCTACCATTTCTTTTACGCAATCCATTGGAGTACAGATATCATTGGAATTATAAAAATGGCTTTTGTCTCGATTGAGAGCGTCAAAATAATCTCTAATCATATCAAAGTTATTTGCATATGCAGGCATATAACTCTCCTCTCTTTAAAAAAGCGAAACAAAAAATCAACGCCGCTAAACTCTTATCATCCCTTTATAAAAGAGAGATGAAAAACATTCCTATTTCAACTTCATGCAAAAACTTTTGAGCGCCAACCTCGCGCAACTTCCGAAAATTCTACCAGCATTCGCTCAAAGAAAACAGACAGGGCAAATTTTTTGCATTGCCCCGCCGTCCCTTTATATTTTATAATGCGCAAAAGCTTTATTAGCTTCTGCCATTTTATGCGTATCCTCTCTCTTTTTTATCGCCGCCCCTTCTTTTTTGCTGCCGTCTATAATTTCGCCCGCAAGACGTTTGGCCATTGGACTGCCTTTCTTGCTTCTGGCAATCGAAATAAGCCAATGTATCGCCAAAGAAATTGACCTCACCGTCGGAACTTCAACAGGAACTTGATAGGTCGCCCCGCCAACTCTGCGCGGTTTCACTTCCAATAAAGGTCTTATGTTTTCAATCGCACGATTAAAAACGCTAATCGGATCCTCGCCCGTCTTTTCTTTTATTATGTCAAAAGAATCATATACAATTCTCTCGGATGTATTTTTTTTGCCCCTAAAATTTAGTTTGCTTATAAGTCTTGCCAAAAGCGCTGAATTAAATTTTGTGTCGCCCTCCGGCAATCCTCTTTTCTCTTTTGGTTTAAGTTCTTTCCTTGGCATTTTTACCTCTTTTGCAATTTTATTTTATATGCCGCAAATTACTTTGCAGCCCCTTGTTTCGCTTTCTTTGTGCCGTATTTGCTTCTTGATTGCTTGCGTCCTTCAACGCCCGTAGTATCTAAGGTTCCTCTTATAATGTGATACCTAACGCCCGGCAAATCTTTCACACGGCCGCCGCGTATAAGCACCAGAGAATGCTCCTGCAAATTGTGGCCTACCCCCGGGATATAAGACGAAACTTCATAGCCCGTCGTAAGCCTCACCCTTGCAACCTTTCTCAATGCTGAGTTAGGTTTTTTAGGCGTCATCGTTGAAACTCTCGTGCAAACGCCCCGTCTTTGCGGACAATCTTTTAGCGCCGGCGACTTCGTTTTTTTAGTTGTTTCTTTTCTACCTGTTGCAATCAATTGATTAATGGTTGGCATTGTTATTCCTCATTTATTTTGTAATCTCAAGCCTGTTCCCGCTGGGATGAGATGCCCTATAGAGACATTCTCTTTTAAACCTTTCAGTTTATCAACTTGGCCTGCAACCGCCGCTTCCGTTAAAATTCTGGTGGTCTCTTGGAAAGAGGCCGCCGAAATAAACGAATCCGATGAAAGCGAAGCTTTTGTTATACCCAATAAGATAGGTTGGCTGGACGGCACTTTTCCGCCCGCCGCCTTAACGGCTTTTTTCTCTAATTCATATTTGTGTTTTGAAACTATCTCCCCGTTTAAAAATCTGCTGTCTCCAGAATCTACAATTCTAACATTAGACAACATCTGCCGAACAATAATTTCAATATGTTTATCATTTATCGTAACCCCTTGCAGACGATAAACTTGCTGAATCTCGTTTACAAGATATTCCTGAACTTCTTTCGGCCCTTTGACTTTCAAAATATCATGGGGATTTGTAGAGCCGTCTGAAAGCGCATCTCCTTCTTTAACGGTATCGCCTTCATAAACTTCCAAATGCCTGCCGACAGGAATAAAATATTCTTTTGAAATATTGGCTTCTGTATTTTTCACAACAACTTTTATGCTGCCTTTTTTGCTAGGTCCCGCCAAATGCACAACGCCGTCTATTTCGCTTACAACCGCGACATTTTTAGAGCGCCTGCCTTCAAAAAGTTCCGTAACGCGCGGCAAGCCGCCCGTAATATCTTTAGACTTTGAAACTTCCAAAGGAATTTTAGCTAAAATATCCCCAGCTTTAACCTTCGCCCCGCTTGCAACCACAAGGCTCGTATTTACCGGCAGCGGATATTCCGCAATCTCTTTGCCCGCGCTTTTTATAACCATTCTAGGACGGCTCTTGCCGCCGGGCTGGTCAATGATGACGCGCTCAATCTGGCCTGAAATTTTGGACTTTTCCTTCTGCAAGGTTACGCCTTCTTTGATATCTACAAATTCAACAGTTCCGTCAAATTCGGTGATAATTGGTTTAGAATGCGGATCCCATTTAGCAAGCAAAACGCTGGACTTTATGCCTGTAGTTGGATCAACTTTTATCTCCACTTTTTTTCCGTCAGTAACGCCGATAATTGCGCCGTATGGAATCTGCCAGCTCTGTTTACGTCTTATTTCAGTTTCGGTATATTCCAACTCGGCATTTCTGCTCAAAACTATTGTCTCGCCGTTTCTGTTTACGATAGTTTTTAAATTGTGGAAATTTGCTATGCCGCTGTTTTCGGCATAAATATCCGAACGCTGAACAACGCGGCTCGCCGCTCCGCCGATATGGAAAGTACGCAGCGTAAGCTGAGTTCCCGGCTCGCCGATAGACTGCGCCGCAATAATGCCGACCGCCTCGCCCACCTCAACCATTTTGCCGGTCGCAGGGTTTAAGCCGTAACATTTTGCGCACACGCCATGCTCGGATTCGCAAGTCAAAACGCTTCTTATTCCAATTTTATCTATTCCAGCTTCAATTAATTTTTTTGCTTTTTGGGGCGTAATAACTTCCCCTCTTTTAACAATAACCTCGTCATGAACAATGTCTACAACATTGTCTAATGCAACTCTGCCGATAACGCGCTCATCCAATTTTTCAACTATTTCATCGCCGTTTTGCAATGTGCCTATAAAAACGCCGTTTGAAGTTTTGCAATCGTCTTCTCTCACAACAACATCATGCGCCACGTCTATAAGCTTTCTAGTTAAATAACCCGCTTCCGCCGTTTTCAAAGCTGTATCGGAAAGACCTTTGCGCCCGCCATGCGTTGAAATAAAATATTCCAAAACTGTCAATCCTTCTCTAAAATTGGAAATGATCGGAGTTTCAATAATTTCGCCAACGCCGCCGGTAAGAGTTTTTTGCGGTTTCTGCATCAGTCCGCGCATACCCGCCAATTGCCTCACCTGCTGCCTAGATCCTCTGGCGCCTGAATCGGCCATCATAAATATTGAGTTAAATCTATTCTCGCCGTCTTTAAGCGGCAAGGTCTCCTCTTTTTGCATTTCGTCAAACATTATGTCTGCAACTTCATCGGTAACTTTTGTCCAAATATCTATAATTTTATTGTAACGTTCGCTTTCGGTGATGATGCCCATTTTAGACTGCGCTTCAATTTTTTTAATTTGTTCTTTAGCTTCTTTAACCAATTTTTCTTTTTTAGGCGGAATTATCATCTCGTCTATAGAAATTGAAATGCCCGCGCGCGTTGCATATCTATAACCCATCTTTTTAATTTCGTCCAATAAAACGACAGTTCTAAAACGTCCCAATTCTTTATAGCATCTGTCAACTATAGCGCCCAATTCTTTTTTGGTCATCGGTTTATTTTGATAGCCGAGCGCATAAGTCCCGTCCTCATTTTTAGGCAATTGTTCATTGAAAATCACTCTGCCGACAGTTGTATAATTTAAAACTTCGCCGCCTTCGGGATTTCTGTAATTCTGCCATTTGGTGATATCGCTTTGCTCTTTATCTTTAAGCTTTGGATCTCTAATATTTGTTATGCCTACAACTTTTATTCTCGCCTGTAAATCCACCGCCTGCGATTGATACGCCCTTATCACTTCATCCACGCTTGAGAAAATTCTGCCTTCTCCCAAAACGCCGATTTTTTCTTTAGTTAAAAAGCAGCTTCCCAAAACCATATCCTGAGACGGCACCGCAATAGGTTTGCCTGAAGCGGGCGATAAAATATTGCCTGTCGCCATCATCAAAACTTTTGCCTCAAGCTGCGCCTCAACGGAAATCGGCAAATGCACCGCCATTTGATCGCCGTCAAAATCTGCATTAAAAGCCGCGCAGGTCAATGGATGCAATTGTATGGATTTTCCCTCCACAAGCACCGGCTCAAAAGCTTGAATGCCCAGCCTATGCAATGTGGGAGCGCGGTTCAATAAAACAGGATGGCCTTTAGTTATGCTCTCCAAAATATTCCACACTTTTGGATCGCCTCTGTCCAATAAACCCTTGGCGGATTTTAAGGTTGTGGCATCGCCTTGTTTTATAAGTTCCCTAATAATGAAAGGCCTAAATAATTCTAAAGCCATTTCTTTAGGCAGCCCGCACTGATGCAATTTTAAATTTGGACCGACCACAATAACGCTTCTGCCGGAATAATCAACCCTTTTCCCAAGCAAATTTTGTCTAAAACGCCCCTGCTTTCCTTTGAGAGTATCAGATAGAGATTTCAAAGCTCTGCCGCCTGAACCTGTGACAGGTTTTGAGCGCGAGTCATTGTCTATCAAAGCGTCAACCGCTTCCTGCAACAATCTCTTTTCATTGTTTATCATGACAGCGGGAGCTTTTAATTGTTCTATGTGGCGCAATCTATTATTTCTGTTTATAATTCTGCGGTATAAATCATTTAAATCAGAAGTTGCAAACCGTCCGCCTTCAAGCGGCACCAATGGGCGCAAATCTGGAGGCAGAACCGGCAAAACCGTAATTATCATCCACTCAGGCCGAGTATTTGATTGCAAAAAACCTTCCACAATTCTCAGCTTTTTTATAAGAGTAGCGCGCTCGGCATCTGTTTTAGTATCTTTAATTTCTTTGCGGATTTCAGCCACTTTTTTATCTAAATCTATTTCCTCTAAAAGTTTTCTTATCGCGCTTGCGCCGATATCCACTTTTATTTGCTCGCCGAACCCCTCTTTCAATTTTTTGACATCGGATTCTTCAAGCAATAGCGAATGTTTCTTTTCCATATAATCTTTCATGAAAGGAGTGTCCACTTTCATTACTTCTATTTTTAAATTGCCTTCATAATTTTTCAATAGATCTTGATTTTGGCGCATTTGATTAAATAAATTGCTTTTATCTAAATTATTGAAAAATTCTATTTTGATCTTTTTATCGGACTCCTCAATTGAAACGCCTTCCTCATTTTTACCCAAATGCGATTCCAACATTTGTTTTAATTTAACAAAACGCAATGTGTCTAAATCGCTATAATAATAAATCCTGTGAGGTTTAAAATAACAGCTATAATATGTATCGCCTTTTTGAATATTTGCAAAAACTGTTTTGGCGGCATCGTCCAATTTAATGCCGGATTGCAAAGCTTGATGTTTGAGAAATTTCTTTAAATCTTTAAGAGCTTTCTTTTCATCTGCATCGTCTATTTTTACTTCCTCATAGACAACGCCGTCCACAACCGCCTTAAAATTATCTTTTGTAACGGGACTGTTTAAACCATATTTAAAAAGCTCATAATCTTTTTCAGACAAAAGCATACTTTTTGCAAGGATTGGAAAAAGTCCTGAGGCATCCAAAAGATCTTCAGTGACGACATGTTTAGTGTAGTTTATAACTTTTTCAAGATCGGAAGTGCGCATATTTAAAATGCTGCCGATTCTGGAAGGAGCTTTTTTGAGAAACCACAAATGCGCCACAGGAACGGCCAGCTCTATATGGCCGAATCTCTCGCGTCTAACTTTTGACTCGGTGACCTCAACTCCGCACCTATCGCAAATTATGCCTTTATGTTTAGAATTTTTATATTTGCCGCAATGGCATTCCCAATCTTTTATAGGCCCGAAAATTTTGTCGCAAAAAAGACCTTCCCGCTCCGGCTTAAAAGTTCTATAATTTATGGTTTCAGGTTTTTTAACTTCTCCATAAGACCATTCCCTTATTTGATCGGGGCTGGCGACAGTCAATCTTATAGCGTCAAAGCTGTTATAATTTAGAGCTGTATGTTTTTTTTGTGTTTGATGAGTATTTTTCATTTGTTTTTTACACCTTTTAGTTTTTCCTTATCTGCTGTTTTAGGAGCATTTAAGAGTTCCACATTTAAGCCTAATGCTTTAAGCTCGCTTACCAAAACCTTAAAAGATTCAGGAACGCCCGGTTCTGATATGGCTTCGTTTCTAACAATTGCATCATACATCTTAAGCCTGCCCTCAACATCATCAGACTTAAGAGTTAAAAACTCTTGCAAAATATGCGAGGCGCCATACCCCTCTATAGCCCAAACTTCCATTTCTCCAAATCTCTGACCGCCGGATAAAGCTTTTCCGCCAAGCGGCTGGCGCGTTATTAAGGAGTAAGGCCCCGTTGAACGGGCATGCATTTTATCCTCAACTAAATGGTTTAGTTTCATAACATACATAACGCCGACAGTTACTTTTTCCATAAACGGCTCGCCTGTGCGCCCGTCATAAAGCGTCACGCGGCAATCGTCTGTTGGAATGCTGTCTTTGGCATATTTATCTAATGCGTCCTGCAATTGCTGGCCTTTTAATCCGCGCTGCTGCAAGGACTTTCTCTTAATATCAATTAATTTTTCTTTAGCTCTTTTGACCTGCTCTCTAATTTGTTCTTCAGAGGCTCCGTCAAAAACTGGGGTAATCATTTGAGTGTTCAACTCTTTTGCCGCCCACCCCAACATAACCTCTAAAAGCTGGCCGACATTCATACGCGAAGGAATTGCAAGCGGGGACAAAACGCAGTCCACTCTTGTTCCGTCCGGCAGTCTCGGCATATCTTCCTCAGGCAAAATTTTTGCCACAATGCCTTTATTGCCATGTCTGCCCGCGAGCTTATCGCCCACTTGAACTTTCATTTTTGAGGCGATATAAACTTTCACTCTTTTGTTTACGGAAACAGGCAAATCATCGCCTTTTTCAATTCTCTCTTTTTGAGAGTCGTATTCCACGCTCAATGCTTTTTCTTTTCTTTTATAGAGAGCTTCAATTTTTTCTTTGTCAACATTTTTTGAATTTTCAATTAAATCTTTTTTATCTTTACGCAATTTCGCTTTATCTATATTGTATTGTTCATTGAGCTGCGCAAGCCTTGCTTTTTTTTCTTTGTCGTCCATTTTTTCAAAACGTACGAAAGTGCGCACGCCGATAACTTTCCCAGTAACGCCCAGCGGAACTTTCAAAGAAACATTTTGCACGTCCTCCGCTTTTTTAGGGAAAAGCACTTGGATCAAACGCATTTCAGGAGAGGTCTGCTGATCTGTTTTGGGAGCGGTTTTGCCCACCAAAATATCTCCGCGCCCGACCATAGATCCAACCTTAATAATTCCGTTTTCATCCAAATTTACTAAAGCGTCCGCGCTCACCTGCGGAATATCTTTTGTTATTTCTTCATCTTTGCCTTTTGTTTCTTTAGCTTCAGTTTCAAATTCATGGATATGGATAGATGTAAACTTATCGTCTTTAATTAAACGTTCCGACAAAAGCATAGCGTCTTCAAAGTTATAGCCGTCCCATGGCATGAAAGCTATCAACAAATTTTGCCCTAGTGAAAGCTGGCCTTGGCTTGTGGCCGGCCCGTCTGCAATGATTTGACCTTTTTTAACTTTATCGCCTGTTTTGACAAGCGGTCTTTGATCTATGCAGGTATCCTGATTTGACCGAACATATTTTTTTAGCGCATAAGTTCTAATTTCTTTATCCGCCGAATAAATCATTATCTCGTCTGCAGAAACCGACATCACTTCGCCGTCTACATCGCTTACGACAATTACGCCGGAATCTCTAGCTACTTTTTCCTCAATTCCCGTTGCAACCAGAGGAGCTTCCGTCACAAGCAAAGGCACGCCTTGGCGCTGCATGTTGCAGCCCATCAAAGCGCGGTTTGCGTCGTCATGCTCCAAAAATGGAATGAGCGCCGCCGATACGGAAATAACTTCCATAGGCGAAATGTCCATATAATCCACTTTTGAGGGCGGTTGAAATTCAACCGATTCGGCATTGCGTCCGTGAACGCTGTCTGCCATAATTTTGCCGTTTGCATCCAAAGGAGTATTGGCTTGAGCTACAAAATAAGCGTCCTCTTTATCTGCCGTTAAATATTCTATGGTATTTGTGGCAACGCCCTGCTCAACTTTTTTATAAGGAGCTTCAATTAAACCGTATGGATTTACACGCGCAAAAATTGAAAGCGAAGTTATCAAACCGATATTTGGACCTTCAGGCGTTTCAATAGGACAAACGCGGCCGTAATGCGTATGATGCACATCTCTCACTTCAAAGCCCGCGCGTTTTCTGTTTAATCCGCCGGGTCCTAGCGCTGAGAGTCTGCGTTTATGCGTAAGCTCAGCCAGAGGATTTATTTGATCCATAAACTGCGAGAGCTGAGACGTTGCAAAAAATTTCTTAATATGCGAAACAAACTGCGTAATATTTATTAAAACTCTGGGGGTGAGATTGGCTTTATCTTGATTGTTCATGTATTCTTTCACAAGCCTTGTCATTTGGAAAAGTCCAGCTTTTATTTGGTTTTCCAAAAGCTCGCCCACAGATCTAATACGTCTATTGCCTAAATGATCTATATCATCCAAACCAATTTTTACAACCTGATCTTTATATTTAAATTCCGTCTCGCCGTTATAAAGCATCAAGAGATATTTTATGGTTACCACAATATCCTCATGGCTTAAAGTGCGGCGCGTTTGAGGGGGAATAGGCAAATTAAATTTATCTGCATAATACTCAAAAAATGCATTAAACTTTTTTAAGATTTTATATCTGCCCACTGTAGACAAATCATATCTCTTTACAGATTTAAACAATAATTCCTCAAGGAAACCCATAGCTTTGTCCTGGACAATAAATTCCTGAGTTTTCAAAGATCTGTAGATATAGCTGACCGCTTCTTTTTGAGTTTTAATCGTATCTTTTTTAAGGGTTAAGGACATTGAAATATCTTTTAAAATTGAGATTTTTTCTATGCCCAATTCCTTCATTTTTAAAATTGTATCTTCATTTAATTCTTTGCCTGCATCAAAAATAACTTCGCCTGTCGCCTTGTCGTAGACGTCCTCGGCTAGATATCCATTTGAATGGCCTTCAGCGATCAATTGCGAGACCTCAACTTCTTTGCTCTCATTAAATAATTTTAAAATATCCTCGTCTGTTTCAAAGCCTAAGGCGCGCAAAAAAGTGGTGGCGTAAAATCTTTTCTTTCTGTCAATTCTCACATAAACCAAACCGTTTTGATCAAATTCAATTTCCACCCATGCGCCTTTATATGGAATAATCCTTGCATAAAACAAAGGTTTTCCCATAACGCTGACGCGGTGTTCCTCATCGTCCTCAAAAATAATGCCGGGGGAACGATGGATTTGGCTGACAATAACTCTTTC
>JAITCX010000006.1 GCA_031282945.1 Elusimicrobiota bacterium | reverse complement strand
TAATATTTTTCTTTATTTTTATTTTTGCGCTTCCTTTTTATTTTTTAGCCACGCGCCATGCGAAAATTTTTTTCGCCCCCGCGCCGACTCTACTCTTGACGTGACAGACAACAGTCTGTTCTGTCACGCCCGCCTGGGTGAGGGCAAAGGAAACTGGAAGTTTCCCTTGCCCTCTTGGCGAAAAAAATTTCTCGCATAGACAGGCGCTTTGCCGCTTACGCTAGGCTAAAAAATAAAAAGAGCGCCCGAGAAATGTAAGACACAGCAAAGACACAAGAAAAGCAAAAGCAAAAGCAAAAGCAAAAGCAAAAGCAAAAGCAAAAGCAAAAGCAACGACAAAATAATAATATAAAATAATTTCTATGAATTTGCCATTAAAGATATAATATAAATATATCTCCTATAAAATTTAAAACTAAATCGTAAAACAAAATTGCTAAGCGGAGTTTTGAGGCTTATTATGGCTTATTATTAATAAGGAGTAAAAAATGACTTTTTATTCAAAATTGCAAAGTTATGAAAATTTTAACTTTGATGATTTTTTAAGTAAAGTTGACGATAATAAAATTGAACAAATTATAAATAAAAATGATTTGGATGAACTTGATTTTTTGGCTTTGTTGTCTGATAAAGCTAGAAATTTTTTAGAACCTCTTGCGCAAAAATCAAGTCAAATTTGTAAACTGTATTTCGGCAATTCAATAACGCTTTTTGCTCCATTGTATGTGTCAAATTTTTGTATAAATAATTGCGTTTATTGCGGATTTTCAACTAGAAATAATATAGAACGGAAAGTTTTAAGTTTTGAGCAAGTGCATAAAAATGCAGAAATTGTCAGCGGGTTTGGAATAAGGCATATTTTGCTTTTAAC
This sequence comes from Elusimicrobiota bacterium, assembly GCA_031282945.1. Taxonomy (GTDB): domain Bacteria; phylum Elusimicrobiota; class Endomicrobiia; order Endomicrobiales; family Endomicrobiaceae; genus JAITCX01. Next base: position 2,173 of record JAITCX010000006.1, on the reverse strand, counting down.
AGCTGAAAGCCCCGTTAAAACTGATTTGAAATATCTCAAAGAATGCGTGAAAATTTTAAAGAATTATTTTGATGTAATAGATATAGAACTTTATCCGCTTACAGAGGATGGCTATAAAGAATTGGGGGAGGCGGGAGTGACGGGCATAACAATTTTTCAAGAAACTTATGATGAGAAAAATTATAAATGCCTGCACACTAAAGGCGCAAAAACGGATTTTAGGTTTAGGCTGGAAACTTGCGAGCGCGCTGGGAGAGCGGGCTTTAGAAATTTATCTATCGGCGCATTGCTGGGCTTGAGCGATTTTATAAAGGATCTTTTTTTTACCGGTTTGCATGCAAAATATTTGCAGGAAACTTTTAGGTCTTGCGATATCGGCGTTTCATTCCCGCGTTTGAGAAATGCTGTGGGGGGATACCAAGCGAAAGTTGAAATTAGCGATGCAATGCTTGTGCAGGCAATCTGCGCAATGCGGCTTTTTATAAATCGTATTGGCATTACAATTTCCACACGGGAAAACAATGAGCTGCGGTCAAATCTCATACCGCTTGGAATTACAAAAATGTCGGCCGCCTCAAACACAGAAGTTGGGGGGTATGCCGAAAAAAATAATACCAAAGGTCAATTTGAAATAAGCGATAATGCAAGCGTCAGACAAGTAAAAGAAATGATTTATAAAAAAGGTTATCAACCTGTTTTAAAAGATTGGATGCCTTTATGAGAATTTTGCCAAAGGGGTTGTATGCCATAACAGCGCAAAATTTATCGGCGGGCAGAGACAATATAGATGTTGTCAAACAGATGCTTTTAGCGCAAGTAAAAGTTTTGCAGTATCGTGAAAAGTATAAAACTAAACGTGAAAAATATGCCGAGTGTAAAATTATAAGAGAGCTTACAAAAGAATTTAATTGTTGTTTTATTGTCAATGACGATATAGACATTGCCTTAAGCGTTAAAAGCGATGGGGTGCATTTAGGGCAAGACGATTTGCCGATTTTAGAAGCGCGCAAAATTTTGGGCGCTGATATGATAATTGGAATTTCAACGCACAATCCCGCTCAAGCGCAAGCGGCGGTTTTAGAGGGGGCGGATTATATAGGGGTAGGGCCGATTTTTAAAACTTTTACAAAGGACAATGTTTGCGATCCTGTGGGCGTGCAATATTTAGATTATTGCATAAAGAACATAAAAATTCCAAAGGTAGCGATTGGGGGGATAAAACTTTCCAATTTAGCGCAAATTGCAAAATTCAAATCAGAAAACATTGCAATGGTTTCGGAGATAACTTCGGCTAAAAACATACAAGATATAATTGCAAAAGCTAAAAAAATAATTGATGAGGCATGAAATGATTGAGATAAAGTTTAATGGAAAAGTTGAAACTATTGATGATAATTGCAGTATAGGAAGTTTTTTAAGGAGTAAAAATATTATCAGTCAAAGCGTGATAAGTGTTGTAAATTCTTGTGTAATAAATTTAAATAAAATTGATGAAACAATTTTAAAAGACAGAGACGAGCTAGAAATTGTGAGAGTTGTGGCAGGCGGATAAAAAAATAATTATTTTGCGCAGTAAGGGAAGCTATGCGAGAAATTTTTTTTGTCTTTGTTCTTGCCGTGTCTTTGTTGCTGTGTCGTACCTTTCTCCGCGCTCTTTTGGTTTTGCGGCGTAGCGGAGCGTAAGCGCTGCTATGCGAGAAATTTTTTTCGCCAAGAGAGGCTTAGGGAGCTAAAGCTCCCTAAGCCTCTCACCCAGGTGGCGTGACAGTACGGAATGCTGTCTGTCACGTGGAAGAGTAGATTTTGCGCGGGGGCGAAAAAAATTTTCGCAAGCGCGGCGCCGCAAAATCAAAAGGTAGCGCAAAACAAAAATAAAGAAAAGAGTTAAAAGAGCGTTACTTTTCCGTTTCTCTTTTATAGAAAAGGGAAGTAAGTTGCGAATGTCGTTAGTTTTCTGTCTCTGTTTTGCAAAGAGAAATTAAAATTTAAAGTGTCGTTAGTTTTTGTTTCTTTTAGAAAAAGAAATAATTTAAGACTCTTTTTTACAAAAGAGTGTAGTGTCGTTAGTTTTTCTGTTTCTCTTTTTTCAAAAAGAGAAAAATGTCCTGTCTTTAATTTTCTGTTTCTCTTTTTCAAAAAGAGAAATAATTTTCTCTCTTTTTTTACAAAAAGA
>JAITCX010000252.1 GCA_031282945.1 Elusimicrobiota bacterium | reverse complement strand
CGCAAACCTTTTAAAAACTCGCTCGTTAAAGTTTAAATTTCTTGTGCATTGCAAAAATAAATTTCCAAAGAAAAATAAAATTTAACGCTATAGCTCACCGAGTTTTTAAAAGGGGAAGGCGGCGCAACAGCGCCGCCTTCCCAAGCCCCTCCTTTTATTACCCCTATGTTTTTTATAGAATGCTCTAGGTTTGCATTGATTCTTAAAATTGCAAATTAAAATGGAGGAATTGATGAAAAACGGTTTTAAGTTTTTCCTATGTTGTGTATTTTTCCTGTCGGGCGCAGCGAGTCTTGCCTATCAAATAATTTATATTAGGCTTGCGTATACGTATTTTGGGGTGGTTTTGCCTGTTTTGTCTTGCGCTGTCAGCGTGTTTATGCTTGGGCTGGGGATAGGATCATATTTTGGCGGAAAGTATATTCAAAATTGGGTTGCTAAAACTAAGTTAAAAGCTGTTGTTTTTTATGGGTTGGCCGAAACTGTAATCGGCATTGGCGCATTGCTTGTGCCGTTTTTATTTAGATTTTCGCAAAAACTTTTGTTAACTACAGGTCAATCAGATTCAACCTCATATTTATTTTTATCCGCCGTAGCTCTTACCATTTGCATGCTCCCATGGTGTGTTGCAATGGGAACAACTTTTCCATTTATGATGTCGTTTATACGTGAAGTTTTCAGCAAAGAAAAAACCAGCTTTAGTTTTCTTTATGCCGCAAATGTTTTAGGAAGCGTTTTCGGCGTGTTAATAACTGTTATTGTTGCAATAGAAACGCTTGGATTGATAAATTCTCTTTATGTTGCCGCTGCCATAAATTTTCTTATAGCCGCAACAGCTTTTTTTATGGCCAAGAAATTTAACCAAACTTTTGACAGCGGTTTTTATGAAAACTCACAAAACTTGCAGCCTGTATGGAATTTTGCAAAAGGGTTAGACCCCGTTTCATTTTTTAAAACCTTGCCTCAAAGATTTTTCCCATTTTCTACTGAGTTGACGCCTCCTCCTCCTCCAGAAAATTTCTTAAAAATCATATTATTTATAACGGGATTTGTTAGCCTTGGATTAGAAATTGCGCAAACGCGCGATTATACTCCGGTGCTTGGCACAAACGTTTATGCTTTTTCTTTTTTGCTTGCCGCTTATTTATTTTCAACTTATCTTGGAACGCTCCTCTACCGCCGCCATGTAAAAAATAATAAAGTCATTTCATTAGATAAATGCCTTATGTTTCTAGCCTTAAGTTCTTTTTTACCGATAATCATAAACGATCCTCATATAATGGCGCCGGCAATAACGGGGCGTCTTTTAAAACATTTTATTCAAATAGCTTTAACCATTGCTCCAATGAGCGCAATTTTAGGATATTTAACCCCCGCAATAATTGACTTTTACAGTTTAGGCGATGCAAAAAAGCAAGGCAAGGCATATGCTATAAATGTTGCAGGCTGTATTTTGGGACCGCTGATAGTCTCTTATATTTTACTTCCTCTAATTAGCGCAAAAAGCGTGATGATTTTTATGGCTTGCTTATATATTTTGTTGTTTTTATTTTCATATAAAAATATTAAACGCCGCTTTTTGCAAACCGCTTATGGAATAATTGCCGTCTTTTTAATAATTGCTTGCGGTTATAGTAAATCCTATGAATTATTTTTTCCGCCGACTCCCGATGAAGCTAAATCGTATGCTAGATCCGCTGTATTTAGAGATTATGCATCCACAACTTTCGCCTCAAATGCAGGCGGGGGAATTCTTTTAGTAAACGGTATGGGCATGACGAGCAAAACCACTATTACAAAAATTATGGCGCATTTTCCTATTGCTTTGCATAGAGATCCGCAAAACGGTTTAGTTTTATGTTTTGGCATGGGAACGTCTTTTAGATCTATGATGAGCTGGGGAATAAAAACAACGGTTGTAGATTTAAACCCGGGCGTTATAAAAGCATTCCCGATATTTTTTGACGATGCGCAAGAATTTTTAACAAATCCCATGGCAACTATAGTTGTAGACGATGCCAGACGTTTTATTATGCGTACAAATGAAAAGTTTGATGTCGTTGTGATAGATCCGCCGCCTCCCGTGTTTTCCGCCGGTTCGGCGCTTTTATATTCCAAAGAGTTTTATGAAATCCTTAAAACTAAAATGACACAAACGGCGGTTTTGCAAACTTGGATTCCCTATAGTTATCCAAACAATGTTGTGCGCGCTGTAGCCGCTTCTTTAATGCAAGAATTTCCCTATGTGAAATTTTATACATCCATTGAAGGTTGGGGCGTGCATTTAATTGCCTCAATGTCGCCTATAGACGATCTAACAAGCCAAGAAATTATTGCTAAAATGCCGTCTAAAGCTCAAACTGATTTAATGGAATGGCTGCCCAGTTCTATAATGCCGCAATATGTTTTTGATGTTTTGCTTTCGCATAGGATAGAACCTGACGTAATTATGTGGGGACGCAAAAAAGATGAAGTGATAACGGATGCGCATCCATATAATGAATATTGGTTGTTGAGAGGCACGGCTAATAGATAAGATATAAAAAAATTACATTATCAATGAGGGTGAATTTGTTGGATTTAAGAAAATATTAAACTCGCTTGCGCCAATAAATATTGGCGCAAGTTTTTATATAATAAGCGCAGTCCCATGTAATTTCCATTATTTTAGTCCACCCTTAATTACTTAGATTATACTAACTTCTCATTAAAAAGCCTTAGCGTTTGGAAAAATTCTCTAACTGCGGCGAAAGATTTTTATATTAATGTAAAATTCTCAAATAGCGCTCAGATTTTTTAATCCGCTTTCAAAGCGCATCGCATTAAATATTTTTTAAACATTTGATTTTTTTGAGTTCCTTCAATTTTTAAATTCCAAAAATTTGCTACAATAATATAGATTGCAAAATGCTTGTTAAGCGCCACAATCATTAATTTTAAAAATTTCTAAGAAGAGGTATTATTGGTAATGAAAATGAACACAAAAGCATTTAAATATGTTCTCGCTCTAATTCTTATGTTTTTAGCCGCAACT
>JAITCX010000231.1 GCA_031282945.1 Elusimicrobiota bacterium | reverse complement strand
TCTGTTTCTCTTTTTCAAAAAGAGAAATAATTTTCTCTCTTTTTTTACAAAAAGAGAAAGGGGAGTTTTCATGTTAAGCGCCGCCGAGCTAGAACGTTACAACCGCCAAATAATTTTGCAAGGCATTGGTTTAAGCGGTCAAGAAAAACTCAAAAACTCCAAAGTTTTGATTGTTGGGGCGGGAGGATTGGGGTCGCCTTTAGCATTATATCTTGCCGCCTGCGGCATTGGCGAAATCGGCATAGTAGATTTTGATAAAGTCAGTCTGGACAATTTACAAAGGCAGATTGCATTTACTTGCGGCGATATTGGAAAACAAAAAACGCAGGCAATAAAAGATAATCTATTGAAGTTAAATCCTTTAGTAAATATAAAGCCATATAATGTTTTTTTAGATTGTGCAAATGCGCTAGACATAGTAAAAAATTATGATATTGTGGCTGACGCCACCGACAATTTTGCCACGCGTTTTATGTTAAACGACATTTGCGTCTTGCTTTCTAAAACTTATATTTACGCTTCAATATTTGGTTTTAGCGGGCAGGCAAGCGTTTTTACAAAAGGCGGTCCTTGTTATAGATGTATGCTCCCAAAACCCCCAGAGCCTGAATTTGCGCCAAACTGCGCCGACGGCGGCGTAATCGGAGCAGTTTGCGGAATTATCGCAAGCATTGGCGCAAGCGAAATTATAAAGCTTGCGGCGCATGTTGGCGAAAGTTTGGCGGGCAGACTTTTAATGGTAAACGTTTTGGACATGACTTTCAGGCAGGCGCAAATTAAAAAAGATGAAAACTGCAGCGTCTGCGGCAAAGCGCCGACCATAACTTTAAACAATCTCCCGAATTATCAATATTTTTGCGGAGTGCAAAACGATGAAATAAATTCTATTGGCGCTCGGGAGCTGAAAGAAAAAATTGATAAAAAAGAATCTTTGCAAATTATTGATATTAGAACATTAGCGCAGATCTCTCTTTATAAATTTCCAAATGCAAAAATTATTTCGCTTGAGAGCATTGCCGCCAGAAAAGATGAGCTAGATCCAAATATCACGGCTGTATTTATTTGTCAGTTTGGGCAGCGTAGCGCCTTGGCGATTAAGGCATTGAAAAAAGCGGGATATAAAGGCAGGATGTTAAACTTAAAAGACGGTTTAAAAGAATGGAAAAAAGATTAATATGTTAAATTAAGTTTGCTAAGATATAAATATGAGGGAGCGCGGCGGGGCGAATAATAAACTTGAGGGTTAAAAAATAAATAGAGGTTGAACTTTATAAACGGCTAAAAGGAGGATTTGATGTTACACGATTCATTTGATATTAGCTCAATGTATAAAAAAGCATGGTTGATTTTCACAAAAAATATACTGGTCTTTTTGGCATTGGCAGGTCTGATCGTTCTTGCAAATCTTTTTTTTGTGTCTATAGGTATAAGACTTATAAGTTTCATTTTGCAAATAGGGGGGAACGCTTACTTATGCGCTTCCATTTCAAAAGCCAGTTTAATTGCCATTTCGAATTCTAAACCGACTTTTATGGTTTTGCAAAATACAAAAGAGGAAGTATTGCGTTTTTTGATTGTTCCTATAATTGTTTTTATTGGGCTTTCTTTTGGGACTCTAAATACCGCTCTGGTTTTTCTAGTTATTCCAATAACTGCGCTTTTTTTACCGCTACCGTTTATTTTGCTAAACGAAAAATTGACGGTAGTAGAATCGGTAAAAAAAGCGTTTCGTTTTGGAATAAACAATTTCTGCTCGCTTACGCTTTTTGTTTTATTGTCTGTTTTGCTTTGCATATTGGGAGCTATGGCATTGGGAGTTGGAGCGCTTGCGGCGATGTCTGTAATTTTTATAGCAATGGCTTTAATTTATAGTTATTTCATACATTCAGGGCAAATTTGACGATAGTTGCAATAGTTGCACATTTTGTTTGGCGTTGGAGCAAAAGCTTTTTTGGCTTTGGGAATATTTTTGTCTATATCCGCGACATATTCATGCATTAAAGCTGTCTCCTCTTTAACTTGTTGGGCGAAATCCGTAATATCTTTTTGGCTTATTTCTATTTGGGATTCTTGGTATATAGGAAATAGATAGACAGCTATAGCTTTTATATCTTTTACATCTTTTTGGAAATGATAATTTGCCCATAAACTATAGCCCGTCAATTGTTTAGAATGTTTTTTATTTTTTGACCCGGTTTTCCAATCCAAGATATAGATTTGATCTCCCACAGGAAACAAAAAATCCACTTTACAATAAGCTTTCTGCCCGTCAATGCGGGTCTCGCCGTATCCGTCTGGTTCTATAACCCAATCTTTGCGTTGCGCCAAAGCATTTTCCTGTATCCATTTAAAACGCTGGCTTTCTATTAAATTTTCTAAGATCACTGTAACTTTCTTAAAAATTTCCAAAGGATCAACAATTTCATTTCCATAATAACTTTCATAAAAAGTTTTATTGCAATATTGCAGAGTCATTTTTTTTGCGTACTCAAAAAACTTTTGAATATTTAGGGGTTTAGAACTTTTTTGGTAACGGAGCAAAAGATCTTTAACCATGTCATGAATAATATTTCCCGTCTCTAATGGTTTTGAGGTAAGCTTTTTTAAAAACAACAATTTTTCTATTGGATTTTCCGTATCGTATTTTGGATAATAATCAAAAAAATATTGTCTCTTACAAGTCAAAAATTTATCAAATCTTGAAACCGACCATCCCAAAGTGTCCGTAAATTCAAATCTTTTTATTTCCATTACTCCTCCTTTAAAAATACGGCGTTCCAAGCCGCGCTATATTGTTTCTCAATCTTTTCAATGTTGGAATATTTTGATAATGCAAAAGGCTGACGGGCAGGCTTTTATCTTTTTTGAGTTTAATAATTTCTAGGAGTTCTTGTGCAAACTGGGAGCTAAAAATTTCCATATTAGCTTCAAAGTTTAACCTAAAACTGCGGACATCCCAATTCGACGAGCCGATAAAACTCCATTCTCCATCCACTACAAAAATTTTGCTGTGATCAAAAGGAGGGAACTGTTTATAAATTTTTATTCCAAAACGCAGGAGGTTTTCTATATTAGATTCTTGGGCATAATAAAAAAGTTTATGGTCGTTTTTTTGTGGAAATATAATTTCAACATCCACGCCGCGCATTGCCGCCATTTGCAGACAGTTTAAAATATTTGTATCGGGCAAAAAATATGGAGTGACGATATTTATATTTTTTTGAGCGCAATTTAGAGCGCCGCAAATTAAAAATTCGGTACGTCTTTGCAGATTGTCGGGGGCATTGGGCACAACGCGGGCATATATCGGTTTATTGTTTTGTTGGACGGGACTTTGGCAAGCGTCAAACCTTTTATTTTTTACAAAAAACCAATCCTCGCAAAATATTTGAGAAATTTGGCTTATCACAGGACCCGTGATTTTAAAGGTTATATCTAAAATTCCCTCTTTCATATTATCAATTAAAACATTATATTTAGATAAATTCATCCCCCCAAAAAATGCAATAGTTCCGTCTACAATTATAAATTTTCTATGATCTCTCAAATTTACAAATGGTAAGGAAATGGGGATTAGGGGTGGGAGAAAAACTCCATATTCTAGACCTTTAATTTTTGCCAATTCTTTTTCTATATTGCGTCTAAAAAAATTTAAACTTCCAAATCCGTCCACTAAAACTTTTACGGCCGCGCCGTTTGAAACGGCTTGTTTGAAAGCATCTAAAAATTTAGAAGTTGTGTCATCGGCTTCAAAAATATAACTTTCGACCAAAACTTCTTTTTTTGCTTGGCTTATTGCCTTTATCATTTGGGGGTAGGCATTGACGCCGTTTAATAAGGGGCAAAAAGAATTTGACGGCAGAAACTCTTGCTGATAAACAGATTGGCCGTAGACGATCATGTTTTTTAAATGAGGAGAGATATTTTCAAGTAGAGCTTGGCGGTTAGTTTTTAAAAATTTATTGCCGATAATAGTTGGAGTATCCAAAAATTTTGCTTTGCGGCTAATTCTGTTTATGCCAAAAATGATATAGGCGATTGTGCCTATAAAAGGCGATAAAAAAACTAACGCTATCCAAGCGATAGAACTTCCAATATCTCTTTTTTTTAAGAGTATGTGTATTGTTGTTATTATGGAAAGCAGAAGATAGATTATTGCAACAATAACAGAAATATTTTCATAATTATAAGAAAAAATTAAGTTTAAAATTGTTTTCATAGCTACAAGATTATACAAAAAGCGGCAGTGTAAAGGATTTCTCTTTTTTTAAAAAAAGAGAAACAGAAAAATTTAACGGCAAAAGAATGTTCGCTATTAATAAATAAATGGTTGATTGAAAGCAAAATATTTTTAATTTTGGGGGCGGGCGGATATGTTAAAGAGAGCGCTGTATTTGCATTTATATTATTGTATTATTATACAATTTTAATGCCTAGAAGTTTAACAAGTTGGAGGGCTTGTTGAGGATTTATTTTTGATCCTTTTAATTCAAAAAAATCAGCTGATATTTTTATATTATCAATTGTGCAGGTTGAGAGGTCAATGCCGTTTAGGGATGTTTTAAAAAAATCTGTTTC